>JAITMZ010000209.1 GCA_031290725.1 Spirochaetaceae bacterium | reverse complement strand
GATGGACCCGGTACTCAACCAAAAGGCCTACATCATGCCCGGTCTGGGAGATGCGGGAGATCGGCTGAACGGCATGGACAGCGAGCACATCCAGCGGAATATCCTGCAACTGATGGCGGATTACGGTGCCAATATCGCCAATCTGTACCGAAGCCAGCTCCGCAGAATAGAATCTACCGTGTTGGGAACCAAATGATGAACCGCCTCGTCCGCCCGCTTGCTTTTGGCTGTGCCTTGGCGGCGCTCCTGACTCTGACCGGCTGCGCCTCCGGAGGCATTGTACCTGGAACAAACCGCCGCATCCTGCAAAACATGGCAAGGGAATACTACGACATCGCCCAGGCCTATGCGGATTTGAAGAAATACGATAAGGCCCTGGAGTTCTATACCCTGGCGGCTAGGAATCGGGAATTTAGAAAGACCTCGGAATACCAGATAGCCCGGATGAACGCCATGAGCTCCAAGTGGGAAGCGGCGGAGAAATCCTACCGCACGCTCCTCAAGGAAGACCCCAAAAGCACTGACATCGCCGCCTCCCTGGCCTATGTGCTGGCCCAGGGGGGAAAACTGGATGAAGCGGAGGAGCTCTACCGCACCCTCACCAGGGACAATCCCTACAACGAAACACTGATGGGCAATTACATCCGGGTGTTGGTTGCGGCACAGAAGACCGCCGAAGCCCAGGCGGAATTGGCCCGCTTCACCGAACTCTTCCCCACCAGCACGGTCCTGACAGCCCTCACCACTCTGGCAGCTCCATCACCTCCGGCGGCGGACGCCACGGAAGCCCCTGCTACGGAATAATCTACCCGTGCGTGTCAACCCTTACACAACCCTTGCGTTTCACACAACCCTTGCGTGGACTTGACAAAATATAATGTATGTGTTAACATATCTTGGGAGCTATACATGACACAGATCAGACGTTTTGCCTTTTTGGTGAGTATCCTCGGTGGGATGGCGCTTTTTTCCGCGTGCAAGAGCCAGCCTCCCCGGCAGCCCATTACGGAAGCCATGGAGTCGGAAGCCGAATCGGCGGTGAAAACCGTAGTTGAATTGGTTCCGCCGCCACTTTCCCAGACGAAAAGCCCGGAATCAATGGAGCCCGGGTTTTATGATGTGACCGATGACCCCGAATCTCCCTTCCAGCGCGCCGCGGCTCAGGACTACCGGGAAACTTCCGGTCGTATTATCGACGAAGAAGCAGAGGCGTCTCCCCTACTGATGATGGATACCTTGGCCCCGGTGATAAACTCCCTGACTCCGGCAACCCCGCCGCCCCCAGCGGAGCTCAGCCCCGCGTCTCCCCTGGCGGACCTGATGAGCGCCTATACCTCGGAGTTCAAAGATAACCTGTGGCTTATGGGACGCCTAAAGACAGGCCGTGCCGATATGTCCAACGGTTCATTCGAGATAGACCGGGAACTGAATGTGGTGCCCAAGTTTGATTCCCAGGCAGCGCAAATAGAAATTATCCGGGTGGTAAAGGAAGAAAAGCGCCTGGACGTGTACTATTCCTTCCGCTATTTCGGCATCTCTGGGGTGCGAAGCCGGAACGCTACGGTGCAGTACTTCTGGTTTGATCTCACATCGGCCAGTCTGTATAATATGCTCCGGCAAAAACGGGACGGCGCCTTGGGCTTTGAGATCGCTACCCAGGAAATATCCCCTGGAAAGATCCCGCCCCCTCGGTAACGTTGTAGTGAAGGACCCATCAAAAAACTCGATGGCGGTGTTCTAAATTCCCTCGACGACGTTGTGGAGCCATTTGCCCGAGCGATAGCGCCGGATACCCGCAAAAAACTTGAAGATTTCCTCGCCGCACAGGCAAATGAAAATCACCGTCGCAGGGACGTGGAAAAAGTAACTGAGCGCGGCTGCCAGGGGTAGTGTGGTGAACCACATGAAGGCCGTGTCGAAAATGCCGCAAAAGATGGTGTCCCCCCCGGCCCGGCAGATGCCCACCACCATGGGAAAGCGGCCATCTCCCGCAACGGCCCGGCCAGGGCGTATTTTCGACCATAACTCACCCCAACCAGCAGCAACGCCCCCACCAGCCGGGCGCAGACCGTGGCCATGGCCGCCCCCCGTACCCCATCGCCGGAAAGGGGCCCACGCCAGGGGATGAATCTCATCCCTAGGGTGTGCAGGTACACGCCCCCGGCCTTGATCACCGCCGGGTCTCGGGAGTAGATGCCCATGATCTTCTCTGACGCGAAGAAGTACCCCAGGGTGAACACCACCCCAAAACACAGCGCCAACAGCAGGCAAAACCCCGTGTTCCGCCGGATCCCCAGTATGTCCTTTTTACCCCAGAACTGTGCGGTGAAAATTCCGGCGCCGGAACAGATGCCGAAAAGGATGATATTGTAAAGAAAAAAACATTGTTCCCCAGGCCCACCGCGGCAATCTCCACAGTGCCCAGTCGGCCTATCATGAGCATATCCGCCAAATTCACAAAAGCGTTCACCAGATTCTGCAAAGCAATGGGAAAAGCCACAAGGAATAAATTTTTATAGAATTGTTTATTCGCGGCGAGGGTTTCATACCCCGCTCCTTGGGGCGAAAAAGGGGTATGAAACCCGAGACCGATTCTTCGGGAGAACAGCATACCCCGCTGCTTGCGGCGGGGTTGTTGATTGCTAAAAAAGACACACGCACTTTTATTTAAAAACTCTGTTCTAATCAGAGTACGTCTAAACCCCCGAATTGGTTTTCAGATATGCGTCGCATTGGCATACCGCAAATGCAGTTTGAATCGGAACACTTCTAAAAACTGAAATTTTTAGAAGTGTTTAATCATAGAGAATATACTGTTTTTTCGCAAAACAGTCAAATTACCCATGTCAATGCGCTGCCTGTGTTGCCTTTTTTTCTAAAATCCGCTATACTACCCTCATGAACCACGGATTTATCCGCTTGGCCGCCGCGAGCCCTGATCTGCGCGTGGCGGACTGCGACTACAATGGGCGTGCCATCCTGTCTACCTTGCGGCAGGCCTCCGATGTCGGCGTCGAACTGCTCGTGCTGCCGGAACTATGCGTCACAGGCTATACCTGCGGCGACCTCTTCCTGCAGCGCCGTCTTCAGGCCGATGCACTGACCGCGCTGGAGACGATTGCCCGGGAAAGCGCTGACCTGCCGCTGCTGTTCCTGGTGGGCATGCCGGTGCCCCTGGGGAACGGGATATACAACTGCGCGGCGATTCTCCACAGGGGAAAAATCGTGGCCCTGATCCCCAAAACCTACATCCCCAACTACGGCGAATTTTACGAGCGCCGCCATTTTACCCCGGCACCCGCCGACAGCGCGGCTTCTGGTGTGACGGTATTCCTGTCCCCGGCCTTCCCCAGTGTGCCCTTCGGCACGGATATTCTGGTCAGCGACTCCCGGCGGCCTGACATCGCCCTGGCGGCGGAGATTTGCGAGGATCTCTGGGTTCCCGAACCGCCCTCGGCACGGCACGCCCTGGCCGGCGCTCTCATCATGGCCAACCTTTCTGCCAGCAACGAGGTGATCGGCAAGGCTGAGTATCGCCGGATGCTGGCTGCCTCGCAATCGGGCCGCTTGGCTGCGGCGTATGTCTACGCCGGGGCCGGAGCGGGGGAATCTACCACGGACATGGTCTTCGCCGGCCACAGCCTCATCGCCGAGAAC
>JAITMZ010000067.1 GCA_031290725.1 Spirochaetaceae bacterium | reverse complement strand
TGACGCATTGGAACACGCCGACGCCCTTGTCTTCGGCTCGCCGGTGTACATGGGGCAGATGAGCGCCCAGGCGAAAATATTCATGGACCGCCTGTTTGGCTCCGCTCAATACCAGCCCCGCTTTCACCCGGGGTTCAAAGCAACAAATGCCCCGAAACAAAAACTGATTCTGGTGTTTACCCAGGGCAACCCCGATGCGGGCAAGTTCCAGGTCTATTATGATTACACGAAGACAATGGCCCAAATGCTGGAATTCGACGTGAAAGACGTGGTTGTGGTGGCGGGTATGCGAAGTGAGGCGGCCCATGAACGAAACGACCTCCCCGTTACATTGAAGGCGACCGGTGCCGCATTGGTGACTGAACGCAGGTAACGCGGAAGCCCATGGCCGCAAGGCCCTGCGCAAGCCCGTGCGGTGAAACTTTTTCGTTAATCAGCGTTGCCCTACCGGTTTCGTCTTTCTTCGGCGCTTTTGCAGTCGACGCACAGTACCGCATGGGGGATAGCCCGGATGCGGGCTATGGGGATTTCCTTGCCGCACTTCAGGCACACGCCGTATTTGCCCTGGCGGATCCTGGTCAGGGCGGAGTCGATGAGCTGTAGGCGGCCCGCATCCTTGGCGTTCAGAGTTTCCAGCATGGTCCGGTCGATCACGTCCGCCGCCTCGTCGATCGTGTCGCCGGTTTTCGAGCTTTCTTCCACCATCTGACGGAAGGCCGCATTGGTGGACAACAGGATTCCCATCAATTCCTGCCGCTGGGTCTCGAGGGTTTCACGCATTTCTTCAATAAATTGTTTGTCCATAGCTTACCTCATTGACAAAATATAAAAAATTCATCATGATTATACTGATTTTTTATATTTTGTCCAGTGTTTTTTGAATAAAAACGTCTGTTTTTGTAAAAAACACTACATTTTTTGGAGGTACCGTGGCGAAAGAAGAAGCGATTGAAGTTGAAGGCATCGTGAAGGAAGCTCTGCCGAACACCATGTTCCGGGTGGAGCTGCAAAACAAGCACCGCATTTTGGCGCACCTGTCGGGGAAGATGCGGAAGCACTACATAAAAATCGTGCCGGGGGACAGCGTAAAGGTCGCCCTTTCCCCCTACGATTTGAACCGGGGTCGAATTATATTCCGCGCAAAATAAGGCTGAAGCCCGGGGATTTCGCGCTGATCGCCTGTTCGGTGGCAGCCTCACTGGGGGCTTTGTATTTCGCGGCCCAAAGTCCCGCCGGAAAGCCCGCATTGGTTCTGGAGGCGCCGGGGGGCACTTGGGTGTATCCCCTGGAAACCGGCGGAGTGGTGCGGGTTCCCGGCGCGCTGGGGGACTCGGTACTGGAAATTCGGGACGGGAGCGTCCGTTTTCTCGATTCGCCCTGCGAAAACAAGATTTGCACGGCCCATTCTCCTTTGGCACACAACGGCGACTGGGCAGCGTGTCTGCCCAACCGGGTTTTCGCGCGGATTGAGGGTGCCGGGGACGGTGATTTTGACGCCACCGCCTATTAGGTGCAATTTGGAACACCTCAAAAACTAAAATTTTTAGAGGTGCCCATAAGGGAAGTATGGCAAAAAAAAATACCGCTGTTTTTACCTGTTCCGCCTGCGGGAATACCCAACCCCGGTGGCTGGGCCGCTGTCCTGAGTGCGGCTCATGGAACACCTTTGAGGAAGGACCTCCGTCCGGCGGGGGCATTTCCGGTGCGCCCTTCGGTGCGTCCAGTCCGGGGAGATCCGCGGCGAAACCCGTGCCCCTGGCATCGGTGGACCCTCTGGAGGGCCGCAGGCTGATCACAGGGATCGGTGAGTTCGACCGGGTGCTGGGAGGGGGCGCTATGTTCCGCTCAGCGATTCTGGCGGGGGGCGAACCGGGTATCGGCAAGTCAACCCTGTTGCTGCAGGCGGCGGCGGCCGGTACGGCGGGCGGTGCTCACCGGGGGCGTGTGCTGTATGTGTCCGGCGAGGAATCGGCAGCGCAGATTCGCTCGCGGGCAGACCGGCTGGGATGTCCCGTCGTTGACGTCCACATCCTGTGTACCGGGCGGCTGGAGGACATCACCGACGCCCTGTCCGCCGTTGACCCGATATTGGTGGTGATAGACTCGATCCAGACAGTGTACAGCGCCGACGCGGGGGCTGTTCCCGGTACGGTGAATCAGCTCAAATACTGCGCCTACGACCTGATTTCCTGGGTGAAGGAACACGATGCGGTGCTTTTTATGAGCGCCCATGTTACCAAGGAAGGGATCATCGCCGGGCCAAAGGTGCTGGAACACCTGGTGGACACGGTGATCACCTTTGAGCGGAACGACGATGAGGTGCGGTTTCTCCGTGCGCAAAAGAACCGTTTCGGCGGGGTGGATGAGTTGGGTATTTTTTCCATGACCGACCGGGGAATGATTCCAGTGGAGGATCCCTCGGCGATGTTCATCACCCGGCGGAGCGGTGCTTTGCCTGCGGGGGTGGCCTGTGCGCCGGTGTTCGAGGGAAGCCGGGTGTTTCTGGTGGAGATACAGGCCCTCACCGTGGGTGCCAAGGCCGCGGTCACCCGGGTTTTCTCCGACAAGATTGATTCCGGTCGGGTGAGCCGGGTGGCGGCGGTGCTGGAAAAACACACGGGGCTGCACTTTAGCGACCAGGACGTGTACATCAACGTGGCCGGCGGGGTGCGCCTCACGGAAAGCGCCATCGACTTGGCACTGGCGGCGGCGCTGTATTCGGCCCGCACCGGGGTGCCGTTGCCCGCAGGGGTGGCGTTTCTGGGGGAGATCAGTCTGGCCGGAGAGATCCGCCCGGTGACCAGGGTACGGCAGCGGGTGAAGACGGCGGGCGTCCTGGGGTTCGGCCGGGTTTTCGCGCCGGCGGACGAGGGGGTCACGGCGGTGGCGGACGTGCGGGAGCTTATCGCGGCGGTGTTTGCGTAGGGAAGCGCACTGATTAGCTGTTTTTTAATCAACATACCCCGAATCAGCGCAGCCCTGCGTGCCTACTGGGTGACTTGACCTGATTGCATCCCTGTGATATACTGATACCAACAATTTTCAGGGTAGGGTTAGGCGCTGCGTTGCAGTGCGGATCCCAACCGGCGGTATAGCCCGCGACTCCGGATGCCAAAAGCGCCCGGACTGAACCGGTGAGATTCCGGTGCCGACGGTGTAGTCCGGATGGAAGAAAGTTGCACTCCTCAAAAAGGCCGGGCAAGACAATCCGGCTCTTTGCTTGCGGAATTCCAACGTCTTCACCATATACCTTGAATAAAACCGGGGTTTGCGCCCCGGATATTATTCGGAGGTGCGTTATGGCACAAGTTGTTTCTTTGGTACGGCGCGGCGTGCGTCTTGGTGCGGGATTTTTTATCCCGCTTATCCTTTGGCCGGCCTTTTTACCGGCCCAAACCCTGCGGTTTCAGCCCTACCTGAGCCTTGACTGGGATCCAGCCGCCTATGACACGGCAGGGGGCCGCAGTTCGGACTTTGAGTACCGCGCATTGAACATTGATCAGGCGGGGCTCAAAATCACCTTTACGGCGGACAAAATATCGCTGTACTTTGAAAACCGGGGGTTTCCGTCGGGTGCCAAAAACTATAACACCTACGACGGCTATTCGGTGGACCAGGCGGCAAGTTATGAGAAAATCGTCTATTACGCCTGGGGCAAGTATCAATTCACCCCATCGGGCACCCTCTGGGCGGGTAAACTCAAGCCCGCCTTTGGCCCGATCCTCATCGATTCCAGCCACTTCGGTGTGGGCTGGCTAGAGCGCGCGGGGGCCCACACCATCGGCGCTTTTGTGTTCCAGCCCGGCGCGAACCTCAAGCGCTTTATCCCCAAGGGTTCAGGGTGGGCGTCTCCCGGCCCCTCGGATGATACGGGCATCCGTTTCCTCCTGATGGACGAATACCGCTCGCCGCATCTGTATGCTACTTTTGGCGGCGCGTATACTCTTTTTGAGCCGACACAGAATGCAACTGCACCCTGGGTGAATACGAACAAGGTTACCCAGCTTCATTTTGACGCCTTTGTTTCGTATTCCGGGCTGCCCAAATGGATTTTTACCGGAGAAGGGGCCGTGGCGGTCTATGTGCAGGAGGACGGCATTGCCACCGGCAGCGGCAATCACCATGACAGCGGCGTGGGATTCGCCCTGTTCGCCTCCGCCGAGTATCAGGCGGATAAGCGTCTTTCCCTGGGGGCTTCCTTTGAACTGGACGACGTGCTGGTGGGGGCGGCGGAAAACACCCCGGCAAACGGCGAACGGCGGGCGGCCTACGATTACGGCACGGCAAAGGGTCAAATCAATCTGGCGGAACTGGCCTTGTATGCCGCCATTGCCCCGGGAAAGGGTTTTTCGGTGCAGCCCCGGCTGGGCATTCAACTGGCAAACGCCTTCAACAACAATGACCCGCCTGAGGGAGGCAAGGTGGGGTGCACTGTGCAGCTCCGTTTTCGCTGGGAACCCACGTTTGACGTGAAGCTGTAAGGTCTCGGTGGCGGGAATTTTCCTAAATCAGCCACAAAATTCGCACGACCCCTTGACAATTGCGAAATTTGTGGTATCCTTAAGTACAAGGAAGCGCTGATTAATGATGAGAAAAAATATATTTTTGCACAGGATAATTATTTGGAGGCAACGATGAAAATTGGAACGGTAAAAGAGATTAAGAAACACGAATACCGTGTGGGACTCACGCCCAAAGCGGCGGAGGCATTCAAAAATCACGGGCACACCGTGGTGGTGGAGAAGGGTGCGGGGGACGGATCGGGCTTTCCGGATGAACTGTACCTCAAGGCCGGGGCGAAAATTCTGCCCACCGCCGGCGACGTGTGGGGTGAGGCTGACATGATCGTTAAAGTGAAGGAACCACTGGAGGCGGAATACGGGCGTATTCGACAGAATCAGATCCTGTACACCTACCTGCACCTGGCCCCGGACCGCGCCCAGACGGACGCGCTGCTCAAGTCAAAGTGTGTCGCCGTGGCCTACGAGACTATCCGCGACAAAAAGGGCCAGCTTCCCTGCCTCAAACCTATGAGCCAGATTGCGGGGCGCCTTTCCATTCAGGAAGGGGCAAAGTATCTGGAACGTCCCTTCGGCGGCATGGGCCTGCTGCTTTCCGGCGTTCCCGGTGTGCCCCATGCGGAGGTGGTGGTTCTGGGGGCGGGCATTGTGGGAGCAAACGCGGCCAAACTCGCCGTGGGCATGGGCGCGCACGTAACGGTGGTTGACGTCAACCTGGACCGCCTGGAGTACCTGGAGGACCTTTACGGTTCCCAGATTTCTACGCTTTACTCTACGCCGGAAAACATTGCTGAGATTTTGCCCAAAGCCGACCTGGTGATCGGCGCGGTGCTCATCCCCGGTTCGTCCACGCCCAAGCTGGTGCGGAACAGCCATCTGCCTACCATGAAGAAGGGATCGGTGATTGTGGACGTGGCGATTGACCAGGGCGGTTCAACCGAAGCCAGCCGCGTAACCTACCACGATTCTCCCACTTTTATCAAAGACGGGGTGGTGTTTTACTGCGTGGGCAATATGCCCGGCGCCGTGGCCAATACTTCTACGTTGGCGCTGAACAACGCCACACTGAACTACGGCCTGTCCATCGCGGACCTGGGGGTGGAAGCGGCGCTGAAGAAGGACACCGGCCTGTTGGAAGGGCTCAACGTCTACAAGGGCGCGCTTACCTACCAAGGCGTAGCGCAGGCGCACAAGCTGCCGTACACACCGGCGGCGGATGCGTTGAAATAGGCGGAGACACCGGTCAACAATCGACCGGCAGCGAGTTTTGGCGGAGCCAAAACTCGTAAGCTAAAACAAAAGGCGCGATTAACGCGCCTTTTGTTTTAGCAGGGGAAGGACTTGAACCTCCGACCTCCGGGTTATGGGCCCGACGAGCTGCCAACTGCTCTACCCTGCGTTGTATTTTATAAATATACTAAAAAAAAAAGAATGTGTCAAGTGAAAACAGCGAAAAAAACAAAAAAAATAAAGTTTTTTATAAAAAATCGTAAAAAAACGTAATTTTTGTACCTTGACTTGACAAAAGTTATTTTTTGAAGTACACTGGGAACATGAGCGAACATACGTTTAAGGGCGGTATTCATCCCCCTGAGAGAAAGGAGTTATCGGAACACTGTCCCATCAAGGTTCCGTCGACCCTGCCAAAGACGGTGAGTATCCCGCTGACCATGGGAGGGGCGCCCAACCAGCCCCTGGTCCAGCCGGGGGACGATGTGGCGCGGGGGCAGATCATTGCCGACAACGCGCATCCCATGGGAGTGCCGGTCCACGCATCCATCGCGGGCAAGGTGAAGAAGATTGAGGCGCACCTGGTGGCGGGCAATACCGAAGCCCCCTGCATCGTGATCGAAGCTGACGGGAGCGGGCGCGAGTCATTCTTGCCCCCCCTGGATCCCTTCACGGCCACTGTGGAGGATGCCCGGAAGCGCATTCACGACGCGGGCATCGTGGGCATGGGGGGCGCGGCCTTCCCTACCCACGTGAAGCTGAACCCGCCCAAGGGCAAGGTGATTGAATACGTGATCGCCAATGCCGCGGAATGCGAGCCCTACCTCACGGTGGACAAAAACACCATCCAGGAAACCCCGGACCGCCTCATCGACGGTATGCTTATCTGTATGCACATCACCAGCGCCCCCAAGGGCATCATCGCCTTGGAGGAAAACAAGAAAGAACTGGAGCCCCTGCTGGCCCAGACTATCGTTGAAAAGGGCGCGTCTGACAAGGTTTCGGTGTGTATGTGCAAAACCAAATACCCCCAGGGGGGCGAGAAAAACATCGTCCAGTCCACGGTGGGGCGGGAGATTCCCTCCGGCGGCCTCCCCGCGGACATCGGCTGCGTCATTCAGAACGTGGGAACCCTCTGCGCCATCTCCGACGCCTTCCGTCTGGGCAAGCCCCTGATTGAGCGCGCCCTCACGGTGTCCGGCATGGGCTGCGAAAATCCCCAGAACATCCGCGTCCCCATCGGCACGGTGATCGCCGACCTGGAAGGGGAGACCATCAAGCACAGCGACGACGTGGTGAAGATCATATCCGGCGGCCCCATGATGGGGATGGCCATGCAGAGTACCAACTTTCCGGTGCAGAAAAACACCTCCGGCGTGCTCTTTTTGACCGCTAGGGAGACCGACGTGTCCCCGGAAAGCCCCTGCCTGGGGTGCGGGCGCTGTACGGTCTACTGTTCCTGCCGCCTCACCCCGGTGATGATCGTCCGGAGCCTCAAGGCCGGCGATACGGACGCGGCGATACGCTTCGGCCTGCTGGACTGCGTGGAGTGCGGGGCCTGGTCCTGTGTCTGTCCCGCCCACATCGCCCTGACCCAGCATTTCCGCATCGGCAAAGCGATCGTACGGGAACAGCGCGCGGCGGCGATGGCCAAGGCGGCGGCGGCAAAGGCTCTGGCGGAAAAAGAAGCGGCGGCAAAAGCCGGTGCGCCCACACAAGCGGCACCAAAGGGAGGCAACTAAATGGCTGACGAAGTAAAAAGAATGAACCTGTTCGTATCCCCCCACCCGCACTTTTCCCAGGGGCTCACCACCAAAAAGATCATGCTCACGGTGTGCGCGTCCCTCCTGCCTTTGTGCGTCTGGGGTGTGTACCTGTTTGGCATACGCGCCCTGATTACCATCTTGGTGTCCGTGGCCGCCTGTATTGCCTTTGATTTTCTCTACAAGCGCGTCACCAAGCGCGGCGGGCCGGGCACAGACGGCTCGGCGATTGTGACGGGCCTCCTGCTCGCCATGGTATTGCCCCCCGCCATCCCGGTGTGGATGACCATTTTGGGGGCGCTCTTTGCCATCGTGGCGGCCAAGGAGTTTTTCGGCGGCCTGGGTGCCAACGTGTTCAACCCGGCGCTGTCGGGACGGGCGATGCTGTTCATCAGTTTTCCCGCGGCCATGACTTCCTGGGTTGCCCCCTTTGACGGGGTCTCCGGCGCCACGGTGCTCTCCGGGAAAGCCGTCTCCTATGTTGATATGTTCATCGGGCGGGAAGCGGGGTGCATCGGCGAGTCCAGCGCGCTCCTTATCCTCATCGCCTTTGGGGCGCTCTTGGCCCTCAAGATCATCGACTGGCGCGCGCCGGTGGCCATGGTCGCTGTGGTGGCGGTTTGTACTATAATATCCGGCAATGACGTGACAGAACAGGTGCTGTCCGGGGGACTCCTCTTTGGGGCGGTCTTCATGACCACCGACTACACCACATCTCCGGTGACCCGGGGGGGGCGCCTCGTGTTCGGCGCGGGCTGCGGCCTTATCACTTTCCTGATCCGCCAGTTCGGGGGCTATCCTGAAGGGGTCATGTTCAGCATCTTGATCATGAACATCCTGTCTCCCTTCCTCAATAACATCATCCCGAAAAAATACGGCTATGTGAAGCCGGTCAAAAAAGGAGGGGCCAAATGAAGGACATGTTTAAGCTGGGCCTGGTCCTGGCGCTTTACGCCTCCGTGGCCTGCGGCGGCTTGGCCGTGGTGAACGGCTTCACCGCCCCCCTGATTGCGGCGGAAAAAGAAAAGGAAGTGAACCAGGCGCTGGCGGTGATCTTTGAAGGCGCCGAATTTGAGAGCGCCCCGGGCTTCAAGGCGGCGAAAGAATCGGGGATACAACTGGAAAGTATGTATCTGGCAAAGAAAAGCGGCCAAGTCGCAGGGGCGGTGATGCAGGTCACGGGCCCCACCTACGACAAGGCCACGCTGCTGGTGGGGGTGGACATGGAACGGAAGATCGCCAAGGTGCGCTTTCTGTCCATCAGCGACACTCCGGGATTCGGTCAGCGCGCCCTGGAACCGGCGTTCTACAACCAGTTTGCCGGCAAGTCCGTGGACGACCCCTTTGAAGCAAAAGCGGACGTGGACGCGATTTCCGGCGCCACCATCACCTCCCGGGGCGTGTCGGCCATACTGAAAACGGCCGTCAAAACCGAGGCGGAGTATTTGGCGGTAAACAACGGAGGCAAAAAATGAAGAATAAATACGCCGCCCTTTTTGTGAACGGGCTGGCAAGGGAAAACCCGCTGCTGGTCTTGATGATCGGCCTGTGTTCCTCCCTGGCGGTGACCA
>JAITMZ010000065.1 GCA_031290725.1 Spirochaetaceae bacterium | reverse complement strand
GGCGGCGGCGGTGCGGGCGGAAACAATAGCTGATTTTCGAAAGATTTTTTGCCTATAAAAGCCCGATAATTCATCCAGGGAAACAAAGGGTAGCGCTTCTCCATCTCCGTGAGCCACTCGGTGCTGATGGTGTTGGATGCCAGGGAATCGAAGATCGTAGTGAAGGCCGCGATGTTTTCCCGGAAGCACTGGGCCGCAAAATTTTGGGAGTGGTGGCGTTGTATCATCCGGGGCCAATCACTGGATTCCGCCAGAAGGACATGTTTCGCCGCCAGGTTCAACATTCGAGCGCGGATGCCGTGCTCGCCGCTGAAACGCTTGGCTAGGTTAGCCATGCGGGCAGCGGCTTTGCGGTCATAGCGCAAGAGATAGGCGTTGGAGTTGTCCAGAAGATTTTCTCCGTAGCCCACACCGCTGGAGGCGCAGGGATAGGGAGTGATTTTTTGCAGGGTGAATTGCTGGTCCAGAAGCTTTTCCGCATGTATCCAGGAGATGCCGTCGGAGTTCCCCGCGGTCAGGCGGAACAGCTCTTCCAGCCACCAGACGCCCTCGTGCCATTTACTGCCCAAAATTCGCGCGTCCATGGCGGATACCAGGGATAGCTCGCCTTCGCCGCTTGGCAGGGATTGGGCCGCACCCAGAAGCCGCTCCTTTTTTCGGCGGAAAAACTCCCGGGCGTCCGCCTGTGCCTGCTGCCGGGCGGCTTCCTCGCTGTAGAATTCCCCGCTGTTGGCCCAGTACTTGTAAGACGAAGGGATTCGTCCCTCCCTGGGGTCGAAGAACAGAGCGATATCCCCCGTATCCCGCTCAAAGATCGTGTCACGGTTTTGATTACGGTACCGGGGATGGCGCATAAATCCCTCTTTTGACACGATGTCTGCGGGGGTGCCCCAGTCGCGGCCGAATACAGCCAGGGAATTTTCGCACCGCGCCGGGGAGAATAGCCCCTTTTCCGGCAGCGGACTCGCGAAGAGCAGGCCGTTGGTGTCCAGTATCGTATAGTGGATGCCGTATTCCCGGAGCTTTTTTTCAATTCCCTGGGTGTATCCCGAGTGGGGCAGCCAGAAACCCTCCGGAGTGAATTTGAAAAATGTCTTGTGGGACAAAAGACCCAGTTCTATCTGGGCGCTCAGCACCTCCGCCATGTCCGCATAGTGGGGTAGAAAGGCATGGGTGGCGCAGGAGGCCAACGGTTCGATGTACCCCGCCTGGACGAAGTAGTTGAAGGCGCCGGGGATGTCGCCACAGTAGTCCTCCAGGTAGGCGATGCGGGTTTGCCGAAAGTGGTCCAGACAGGCCTGGGCGCCTGGACGCACAGGGTCCCCGGAGGGAAGATGGGCCAGCTCGTATTCACCGAAGGCGATTTCATTGTCCAGCCAGGCCAAGTAACGCTGCTGTATCAGTTCGTCGCTCAAAAGGGCGCACCAGAGGGGCGAAAAGACCATCCCACAGGCGAAGGGCACCTGTTCCCGCTCCAGCCGACCGAAGAGTTTGAGCAGGGGGATGTAAGTCTCCGAGAGGGCGGAAAAGAGGGGATCATAGTATTGCAGCACGGACTCTCCTTCCACCGGATGCCGGATATATCCCTGATGCACCACCAAAGTGATGTTCAGGTAGGTTCGTACCGCCATGGCTCACCCCTCACCCGAGAAGCACTCGCGGTGGTTCAGGTAGTGGGTGTGCAGCAGATCCCGAAACCCCGAAAGCTCCAGCAAAGGCGAAAGTCCCTCCCCAAAAGCCAGGGAAAAATCCGGGCTGAGGTGGGGCAAGGGTATCTCCGGCGACAGGGCCAGTATCCTGACCGGGGAAACGCTGTCCGAATCATCCGGGCCGGTGGTGGTGTGCTGGACGGTATCGCCGGCGACCAGTTCCAGACGCACGGATTTTTTTCCCGCCGGCAGCAGCACGTACTGATCCCGGCCATTCTCCGGCAGGGGCAGCTCGAAACTCTCCGGCGCCAACCGACCGGGTCCGTCAAAAAGCGCTACCCGCAGACTCAGCAGTTCGGAGGGGTGGGTTTGAAGGTGCCGCTGATCGGCCATGCTGATGTCCCAATACACGTAGAGCCATACGGGGCTGCGCAGTATCGCCGCCACCTCGGTTTCATAATATGTCTCCGGCAACCCGGAATTTTCCTGGGAGGGATATTCCACCATGGTCAGGCTGTTTTGCTCCTCGTATTCCCGGTCTAGGGCCGCTTCCAGCAGTTCAGAAATGATAAAGCGCCGGTTCAGATTTTCGGGCACATCTATATCGTATTCCTCTGCCAAGGCCACCAAATCAGCGGACGCCAAGGATTCCAGATGGGCGCGGGTTAATGAATGGGTACTCATACACATCTATCATGACGCAAGCCGCAAAAATTGTCAAGTCCCGCAGGGTTACATTTTGAAATGAGGCACTACGTCCCTTCGGTTACATTTTCAATGAGGTACCGCGCCTACTAGCGCTTTTCGCGGATATAGGGTATAATGGAACACAGGTTATGAACAAAAACGAAAAACGCTTGGAAGCGTATCAAAAAAATACCGCATTTATCCGGACTGTGGTGCCTGCCCAGCCCACGCCCACCGGTGGTCAGGATGCCGTGCCGAAAGAAAGCGTGCACCGCCGGGTGGCCAAGTTTCTCATGATCATCGGGATGGACGAAGCGGGCAGGGTGATGTCCCACTTGACCCAGGGCCAGATAGAAAAAATCATCCCTGAAATGGCGTCCATCAAAAAAGTGGGCAAAAACGAGGCGGCGCGGATTTTGGAGGAATTTCAGGGACTCCTGCAAAAGGTCCGGGAAGGCGGCGGCGTGGAAACCGCCCGGGCGATTTTAGAGCAAGCCTTCGGAGCGGAAAAAGCAGCGGCGGTACTGGAAAAAGCCGTGCATTTCCCCAACGGCAAGCCTTTCCAGTACCTTAACGACCTGGACAGCCAGCGGGTATTCATGCTCATCCAGGGGGAACTGCCTGCGGTGCAGTGCATGGTTCTGTCCCAGCTTCCCGCCGCCGCCGCCGCCGCAGTGATCGGCCAAATGGATCCCCCTGACAAAATCGAAGCGATCAAACGTCTGTCCAGGATGTCCGCCATTGACCCGGAGATTCTGCGGAGGGTAGACAAGCAGATGTTCCAGAAATACCAGCACGCCAGCGCCCCCGCTTCCCCCGCCACGGTGGATGGCCGGGGAACCCTGTCGAAAATCCTCAGGCACATGAATCCCCAGGCGGGGGAGGCCATCTTGGAAGACCTGGATGCCAGTGACACCCTGCTGGCTCAGGATTTGCGGAAGAACATGTTCACCGTGGATGATGTGCCGGGGGTGCCGGACTTTGTGGTGGAACGCCAGTTGGGCCTCATGGAGGACGGTGACGTGGCAAAACTCATCGCCGGCAAAGGCGGCCCCTTCCGGGACAAGATATTCGCCTGCCTATCGAAGGGCCGGGGCGACCGAATTTTGGAAGAAGAATCCCTTGTCCGCCCCTTCCGTCGGTCCGAGTGCGACGCCATCACCGGGGAATTCCTGGGCGTCCTTCGCCGGGAGACCGAACACGCCGCCTACCTGTAGGGACACGCCGAATTAAGAAGAAATTTCACTGCCAAGTTGAAGAAGTTCAAGAAGTAAAGTCTTGGGAATTACAGGAGACGGCTAACCTTGCGGTGAAAAATTTTCATTAATCAGCGTATCCTTAAATCCCCGCCGGGTCAAGCCGCAGGACGGGCTTTTCGGTTTTCACCCAGCCGGTGAGGCGCAGCGTCACCGGCTCCAGGGTAAAATAGGGCCGGCCCGTACTTTCGGTGCCGCCGGTAATGATGTATGCCGGGTCAAAATATCGGGCGGCGGATTCAGGGCGAAACTGGATGACCACAATGCCGTCCAGGGGAAACAGGGAAAACCGGCCCGTATCCAGACCGCCGGTACCGGAGAGAACGCCGTTGTCCGCCCCGTAGGTATAGCCGTCAAAACGGATCTTCGCGCCGTCCGAGGCTGTCCAGGTTTGCCCGCCGGTGAGGTCGGCCAGGATACCTTCCACGGCGGCCAGACCTTTGGTGCCCGACAACTCGCTGATCTGGGCAAGTTTCCGGTAAGCGCCGTCCCACAGAGAATTCTCGGTGATATTCATGTGCACATCGTCCTGTACCCGCACTATGATCTCGTTAACTCCGGTGAGGGACACATCGAACTGGCGCTGTAAGTTGGCGATGGAGGCGTTCACCATGGAGATGTAGATGCCGTTCCGCCGCAGCACGCTCCGTGACCAGGTATAAATTTCCTGTATGCCCCCGGACATAAAAACGATCTCCCTGGCGTTGTAGTCAATGAACACCGAGCGGTCCAACGAATCGGCGGGAGTGTTTTGCACCCAGATGCCCTCCAGGTAGGCCGCCAGGGTGTCCACGGTACCGTCCTGAATGCGGGCGATCTCCGCCGCCGCCGAGCGCTGCCCGGCAACGCGGGTCTGTCGTACCTGCACATAGCGGCCCATCCGGACGTCCCAATCGAACATGGTCTGTATCTGATCCAGGGAATTGGGGCTGGCGGTATTGGAACTGTACACCCAGATGGGGTAGCTGGTGCCAGAGATGTTGGAGGATTCATAGGCATCGTAACGGTCAACCTGCTGGATGAAGAAGGTGCCGTTGGTGCGAAAATTACCGATCAGCCCCAGGCGGAAATTCGCCGCATTGCCGCTGCCCAGAAACACCTGCATCAGGTAATCCGCATTGGCGGTGAGGCCCGAATATACCAGAGAATTCCGGTGTTCGCCGATGATGTCCATGCAGGAAAATGAAAATGACTGCTCATTGGCGATGCCCGTGTCGATTTCCTCCGCCCGGACGTACACATTCTGCCCAGGATCGTAGATGCCGATGAGGATGATGATGTTGGGCTGCCCTTCCCGGTGGATGGCGTTTATCTGGTCGTCGTAGCCGTCACCGTTGAAGTCAACCCCCTGGGTCTGGAAGAGGCGCTCCCCCGGCACCAGGGGAATCAGCGAGACAAGGGCCGTATCGCTGTTGTTCAGTGCGGCGTTCAGGTCCACCTCGATGGAGCTGTTCGACTCGGGACTGATGGTTTGGGGGGCGGCGGTGCCCGCTTCCGCGCCGTTGACTGATTTATTCCGAAAATAAAATACCATGAGCACCAGGGTGAAGACGATAAAGAAAGCGATGATAAACCGTCTCACGGTTCAACTCACCTTCAGCGGGCGGCACAGCAGACCGGCCTCTTGCCAGACTGTCCGGGCCCGGAACAATTCTTCCCGGTCCGGAAGCCGCACAATCGAATGGACGTACTCTACATCCCCCGTATCCCCGGACACCACGGCGGTCCTGCACGCCAGCCGATCCCCCGGCCGGGCCTCGGCGATAAAATGGGTGTCCAGGGTGCGGATCATCCGGTCAACGCATACCGATTCCGGAGTGTGCGCCAGAATCCACCGGGCGTAGTTCAGGTTGTTTACATGGCCGTTCATGTCGATGTCCGTGGGGCGGACAAACTCCATGTCCATCGCCGAAAAATCTTTCGCCGCCCCCGAAACAGCCTCCGGGAAGGCGAACCGGGGAAACACCGGCGGCAGGGCGTCGTCGTCGCAAAATCCCAGGGTACCGAAGAGCTCCGGCGTGGGCTTCACGGGCTTACCGGCGGCAATATCCAGCACTAGCCAGCAGGTGACCCCCCGAAAAAAAGGCTCTGGGCTTTGGGGAATCCGCTCCGGCGACCCCCCCTGGGCAGCGTCAAGACTGGCCTTTTTCCCCTGGGGCGCCCAGGAATAAGCAAAATTCCGGTAACAAAAGGGGCCTTTCGGGGGCTTGGCCCAAGTGGACAGGATGACTTCGTCCAGCCATAAAGGATACTCGCTGACTTCAAAGTGCTGCCTGGTGATCACCCAAGTCATGCCTTTTGCCCGCAAGTGCGGCACCGACAACCCCCCGGTGCCGTAATGGGAAGCCGCCAGATCCTGGGCCAGGGTCAGCAGGGTGAGGGTCGACACCGCACATCGCCGGTCAATGGCGCTGGAAGGCGCAGTCCAAGGCATAGTGTATATGTTGTTCGTCGCTGGTTGCATGGGAGAAGCATAGCACGAAGGCGCTAAATGTGTCAACCGGTGAGACGGTTTGAATTTTTTTTCGTTTTTTATTAATAAATTTGTCGGCAGGGCTTGATTTTTTTTATAAAATGTACTATATTTAAACAAGTATCCTTGTCTATGCAAGGCAGAAAGCGAGGCTATGAAAAGTCCGCAGTATGAAAATTATGGAACACCCATTAGCACAAGAATTGAATACCGCCTTGCGGGACACTACGCCGGGAGCATTGCTTTCCGGCCTGGGCAGGCGGCTGTATTTTCCCAAGGGCATCATTGCCCAGAGCGCCGAAGCCAAGCAGTTCGGCACCCTTGCCAACGGTACCATCGGCGTTGCGATGAACAA
>JAITMZ010000044.1 GCA_031290725.1 Spirochaetaceae bacterium | reverse complement strand
CGCCGCCGGGGGTCAGCGTCTCGTTCACGGCGTCGGTGGTTACGTCCACCACCTCGTCGATGTAGCCGCTCACGTCCGCCAGACCGTCCACATCGATGGCGATATGCACCGCCAAAGCCCGAAGCGGCGAACGAGTGCGGAACCGGAACGTCACCGGCGTATCATACTTTGCGCTTTTCTACAAGCCATCGCATTCCCTCACACGGAGTTGCTTTAGCAACTCCAGGCACAGAGGGGAGGAAAGGAATGTGGGCGGCATCCCGGAAGTCTGGAAATCTCCAAACTTCCAGAAAGCCAGCCCTTCCTAAACCTCCGTGTCCCCCGTGCCCTCCGTGTGAGGTTCCTTCCCAGCGCCCCACAAAGCGGCCTCCTGCGGAGCCCGCCGTTCCCAGCGAGCAAACAAAGTACAGAAGGAGTGTGAAAAAAGACTTGCTCATTCCTCATTTGTATGCTATACTATCCCCATGGAAACAATGAAACGCACCGTTACCTGCGGCGCCCTCCGTGAAGGCGACTCGGGACGCAGGGTCATACTGAATGGCTGGGTCCACCGTAAACGCGACCACGGCGGAATCACCTTTTTGAGCCTCCGGGACCGATACGGCATCACCCAGGTGGTGGTGGACCCGCCGGACACCGCCGCCGAATCAGGAGTCTCCCTCAGGGCTGTCGCTGCGGACCTGCGGATGGAATACTGTGTGGCTGTAGAGGGCGTCGTTCGGCCGCGTCCCGGGTCCATGCGAAATCCCGATATGCCCACCGGCAGCATCGAGGTGCTGGCGGCATACATCGCCGTGCTCAGCCGGAGTGAAGTGCTGCCCTTCATGCTGGACGAGGTGAATAAGGACGGCACCCCGGTGATCCCCAACGAGGACCTCCGCCTGAAATACCGCTACCTGGACCTCCGCACCGCCCGGATGCAGCACCACTTGGCCCTGCGCCACCGTACAGCCCTCGCGGTACGTAAATTTCTGGACTCACAGGGCTTCTTCGAGCTGGAAACGCCTACTTTTATCAAATCCACCCCCGAAGGTGCCCGGGATTATTTGGTGCCCTCCCGTTTGTATCCCGGCCAATTCTACGCCCTCCCCCAGTCGCCCCAGCTATACAAGCAGCTCCTCATGGTCTCCGGTTTCGACCGGTATTTCCAAATCGCCCGCTGCTACCGCGACGAAGACGCCCGGGGTGATCGTCAGCCCGAATTTACCCAGATTGACATGGAGATGAGCTTTGTATCCCGGGACGATGTGCTGGATTTGACGGAACGCATGATGTCCGTTGTCTTTTTCGAAACCCTGGGGGTCACGCTCCCGGAACAATTCCCATGCCTCACCTGGGACGAAGCCCTGGCCCGCTACGGCACGGACAAACCCGACCTGCGGTTCGGCATGGAATTGTTGAACGGCGATTTTCTGGCGGATGCGGGCGGTTTCCAGGCCTTCAAGGATGCTTTGGCTGGGGGGGGTACGATCAAGGCGCTGGTGGTGTCCGGCCAGGGGGAAAAGTACAGCCGCAAAATGATCGAGGATCTGGAAGCCACCGCCAGGGTCTACAAGGCGAAGGGCCTGGGGTGGACGAAAATCGCCGGCACCGGGACTGCGCCGGTTCTGGAGGGCGGCATCGGTAAATTTTTCGCCGGTGCAGAATCCCTGGTGTGCGCCGGGCTGGGGGCGTCCCCCGGAGACCTGCTGCTTTTTGTGGCGGACGGCAAACCCCGCATCGCCTGCACCGCCCTGGGTGCGGTCCGAAGCCGCCTGGGAAAAGACCTGGGGTTGTGCAGCCCCGGCCAATTCGCTTTCGCCTGGATCGTGGATTTTCCCCTGTTCCAGTGGAACGACGACGAAGCCAAATGGGAAGCCGCCCATCACCTGTTCTCCATGCCTCAGAAAAAATATCACGCCACCCTGGAGAGCGACCCCGGCAGCGTGAAGGGCGACCTGTATGACTTGGTGCTCAACGGCTGCGAGCTGGCTTCGGGTTCTATCCGTATCCACGACCCGGCGCTGCAAAAACGGGTCTTCCAGGTTGCCGGAATCGATGAAGCGGAGGGCGAGCAAAAATTCGGATTTCTCACCGACGCCTTCAAATTCGGTGCACCACCCCACGGCGGTATTGCGCCGGGACTGGACCGTCTGGTGATGCTCATGGCCGGTGAAACGTCAATAAAAGAGGTAATCCCCTTTCCCAAAAACACCTTCGCCCAGAGCCCCATGGACGACTGCCCGTCGCCGGTGAGCGAAGCGCAGCTGCGGGAACTGCATTTACAGGTGATGCGGGAAGCGCACTAGGGGCTGTGTGTCCCCGGGGAAAGGCAAATAAAATTTGGTGAAATTTAACGAATTAATTCATAAAAAAAACAAAAGCTCTTGACATCTTGTATACAAGTATGGTAGAATAACAGTGACCCTTGTGGGTCATTATATTCAATTCCATCAAAGGAGTATGAAATGAAAAAAACAGCAGCAGTTATTGCCGCGCTTATGGTTTGCGCGGCCCTGTTTGCCGGTGGCGCCAAAGAATCCGGTGCCGGCGGGAAAATCGTGGTCACCTTCGCGGGGGTCGAAGCCGCAACCACCGGCCAGAGCCGGGCGATGCAGGCCATGGCGGACAAACTGAACGCCGACGGTCGCTTTGCCGCCAATGTGCTGGTCAACGGCGCCCTCTCCGGCGACACCGACGCCCTGGTCACCCAGGCCAAGATGGGGGTTCCCCTGGTGGTCCCCTCTGACCCCGGACGGCTGGCCAGCCAGTTCAAGATTGCGGACATGAACATACTCATGTCACCCTACATTCTGACTGACCGCGCGGCGCTGGCCAAACTTCCCGACACCCCTCTGTTCAAGGAATGGCAGACCCAGCTTGAGGCCCAGGGTATTTCCTTTGCGGCGGATATGTACAACGGCTTCCGCAGCTTCTATACCACCACCCCGGTCAAAAGTGTGAAGGACCTGTCGGGCCTGCGAATTCGCGGTTTCGGCAACAACATCGGCAACGCCCTGGCCAAATACTTCGGCTTTGCCAACATCGGCATCACCTGGGGCGAAGTGCTGCCCGGTATCCAGCAAAAAACCCTGGACGGCTGCGAAGTGCA
>JAITMZ010000017.1 GCA_031290725.1 Spirochaetaceae bacterium | reverse complement strand
CACGTCGGCATACAAGGCTCCGGCGTCATTCGCCGCTACGAAGTAGACCCGGGCAATGCAGGGATCCGGGGCGGCGGCGAGCCCTATTGCCAAGTCCAGGGTGTACCGCGCTAGGGGCTTTTGCGAAACCCGGGACCCCTTATCCCAGACTTGCGCCAGCAGCTTGTCGGCCCCGCCGAAACGCCGGGAAAACCCCGATGCCATCAGTATGGCGTCCACATCCCGAAGCATGGTCACGGCAATGCCCCCAGGTTTACGGCGATGAACCCGGCCCGGCCGGTTTGGTAAAAATCGGTTTCCTCCCAGGCGGCAAAGAGGGTGCCGCCGGATACCACGCACCGGCCGTATTGAAAACCCGGAGGCAGGGGGGGAAGCGTGAAGGCGGCTTTCGGGGATTGGCCGGTTTGGATAAACAGGGTGCCGTCAGAGAAGAGCGCCAAGGCCAGACCGGAGGCAAGGATGGCAGCGGCGGACAAGCCGGGGGCGTCATCGTCGCTGGTGTCATGCCGGTAGAGAGTGGTTGTCGTGCTGCCGGGGGTGAGGCAGCGCACCTCGAAGCCCTTGCCACCCAGACCGGACAGGAGCGAATGGAGCCGGTCCGGCGCGTCGGTCCAGGGGGCGGCACTGCGGGCGGTACGGAATTCGCCAGCGGAGATCAGCACGGGGTATTGCGGCCGCTCACCATTGCCGCCGCCGGTACCGGGGATGGCGCTGCCGGGAAGCCGGAACCGTCGATATGTGGCGGCGACCCGCTGGCCGATGTTCTGCTTGATGGAACAGCGCCACACCTCCCCGTCGTACACCACGTCGGTCACCTGGGCGTCACCGGGGATACCCAGGCCGTTCTTGGTGAGGATGGGCGTCATGGTTTCCCCCTGAACCCGCACCATCACGGGTATATCGATACTGTCCGGCGGGGCGGCAAAAAAATCGCCCCGATAGAAATGGATCACCGGTGCCTGGTCCAGGAGCATCAGGTTGGCGGCGGTGGCCAAGGCAAAAAGGCCGTCCCGGTAAAGACGCGGGATGCCGTCGGAGAAGGCCAGGAGGCCCAATCGGTTCACTAGAAAATATCCTGTCACGCTGTCGGCGGCCAGGACGGCGCTGTCCACCCGCACCGCCTCGGTCCAGGGTACAAAATCAATAGCCGGGGCCAGGGACGGTGCGGGGATTTCGCAAAAATCGCCCCGGTTAAAGCTGAACCAGCGGGGGATGGAAGCGGCCCGGGGGGCGTCGGTCTCCGCGTTTTCCGGTGGTACCCGCGGCGGGTCTGGCAGCGGCTTGTGGGGCGTACAGCCGGTGAGGATGAGAATCACCAGCCAAAAGCGGCAGGGGACGGACGGAAACTTCATTGCTCCCAAGTATACGCTTTTATGGGCATTAACGCAAGCCGGTAGCCCGTTTGTCCGGAATTGACCAAAAAGACCGACCGTCCGTCAAAGACCAGCTCGTTCCCCGGACACCAGGCAAAGGTCAAGCCTGCCGCACCTCGGGGCGAAGACGGGTCATTGAGCGGCGCGGTGTTCAGGATCGGAGAAATATCCAGGGGCGGAGAGGGGACATAGGACTGGAACAGGAGGCTGTTCGGTGCGGGAAGCGTCGTTCCCTCCGCCACGGTTACCGTTTTGGCAGCCGGCTTCAGCGCGGTTTTGGTGAATTTCCCTCCCACGATGGCGGCGCTGATCTTCACGATGTCCATCTCCCAGGGATTGACGGTTTCCTCAGCCGCTGTCAGGGACGCCACCTCCTCCTGGAAGCGCCGCCAGTTGAAACCGTTACACAGTGCCCGCAGGGAAGCGGGATCTCCGGGGTTGGTCAGGATATCCATGCACACCTGGGCGCAAAACCCGCCGGGCCAGGTGGCTTGCAGTGACGCCGGATAGACGCATCCGGCGGGCTTGAAGAACCGAACCGCAGATTGGGCGTCCGGCGGAGAGTCCGACAGTACGGCCAGGGGGAAAAACAACACCGGTGCGGGCAAATTTTTGTCTACCCGCAGCTCCGCCCATTGGGCACCGGGGGGCAGAAAAGACGAATGCCGGACACCCCCTTCTTCGCGCACCACCAGCCAGCCGAACAGGGGCGGGCGGTCACCGGGATAGGACGGCAGCGAAAAGCGTGCCTCTTCCGTGGCTGCACCGGGAAGCCCCGTTTCGGACATCCCACAGGCCGCGCATAAAAAGACGCAGCATACACAAAAAAATGCTATTGATTTCATATTTATTATATAGTATTATATAATAAATTTTGGTCACTTTTTGGAGAAAAAAATGAAAAAAACGTATACGTTTCTGGCTTTTTTGTTGCCCTTTCTTGCTTTTTTACCCCCCCTGGGGGCACAAGAGGAGATTCCAGAGGCGGAAGCCGCTCAAAGCAGCGAACAGAGCCGTTTTGACAGCGCGATGCAGCGGGAGTTGGTTATTCTGGATTCGCCGCACGAGTACGATTTTAACCCCTATACGGCGAATTTTTCCAACGAGGCGCAACTCTTTACGGGGTTGTACGAAGGGCTTTTTTCTTACGATCCCTATTCCCTGGAGCCGGTGACGGCCCTGGCGGAGTCCCATCGCATTTCACGGGACAAGAAAATCTGGACTTTCACCCTGCGGAAAAACGCACGGTACAGCAACGGCGACCTGATCACCGCCGAGTCGATGCGCCAATCCTGGCTGGCATTGTTGGCGCCGAAAACCGCCGCTCCCTTCGCCTCGCTGATCGACTGCATCTCCGGTGCCGCCGCCTACCGCACCGGCACAGGCAGGGCGGAGGACGTGGGTATATCGGTGCGGGACACCTGGACGCTGGTGGTACGGCTGGACACGCCCACGGAGCATCTTCCACGGATACTCTGCCACCATGCCTTCGCAGCGGTGCATCCTACGCCCGGGGTCTATTCCGGAGCCTTCACCCTGGACCAGACCGACGACACCCGGATCCGGCTGGTAAAAAATTTTCGGTACCGGGACCAAGAAAAGGTGGCCCTGCCGTCCGTGCTGATCCATCTGTCCGATGATCGGGATGAAAACGCCTACCTGGTGAACACCGGTCAGGCGAACTGGTCCACCTCGGTGATCAATACGGACAAATTGTTGGACCTGGAGACGGTCAAAATTTTCGGGGAATTCGCCACGGAATATCTTTTTTTCAAGACCACCCGTTCCCCTTGGGACAAAAGCGCCTTCCGCATGGCTCTGCTCACCGCCGTGCCCTGGGAATCCCTGCGGTCAAAATCCCTGGTACCGGCAAAAACTTTCATCTATCCCCTCATGGGCTATACGTCCCCCCAGGGTTTTTCCGAGACCGACGAATACGAGGCTCGGCTTATGCTGGACCAAGCGAAAAAGGATAACGGTATGCAAACGGATGATCCGGTGACCATGGTCATCGCCATCAGCGATACGGAGTACATGAAGGGGGCGGCGGAAATCCTCTCCGGTGCCTGGGAGAAGATCGGCGTCACCGTGCGGGTGGAGGTGACCCCGGCGAACCGCTATCTGGACAGCATCGCATCCTGGGAGGCGGACCTGTTTTCCTATATCTGGATCGGCGATTTTGCGGACCCCGTGGCCTTCCTGGAGCTCTTTCGCGGCGCGTCGTCGTTGAATCCCTCGGGATGGCGCAGCGCTGACTTCGACCGGCTGATGAGTGAGGCCGCATCGGTGGCGGACACCAAAAGGCGCTACCAGATTCTAGCGGAAGCGGAGGCGCTGCTGCTGGATTCCGGGGAGGTGCTGCCCATATCCCACCCGGTGTCGCTGAACGTGATCGACCTGAACGCCCTGGGGGGATGGTACCGAAATGCCCTGGACATACACCCGCTGAAAAGTATCTATTTCACCGGCAAGGACGGCTCCCTGCCCAATCTGGTCAGGAAAGATTGACGGCGCCCTGGCGCAGTACTTTGTCGGAGAGCACGTCATAAATCGTGGAAGGGGGTCCCCCGGGCGAATCATCCACCACCATGAGGGCGATCTGGGTGCCGAATTCCCGGAGTATCGCCGCGCTGCCAATGAGGGGTGGGTTTCCGGCGCGGTTTACGCTGGTGGAGTAAATCGGCCTGCCCACCGCCGCGATGACATGCCGAAGCCATTGGTCGCCGGGGCAGCGAAAGGCGGCGCTTTGGGATTGACCCACGGGCACCACCAGGGTGAGGGGTCCCGGCCAGTGCGCCAGGAGGTTGTGGGGGATGGCCGCGTGGGTGTGGCTGAAGATGTCCTCCCCGCGGGCGATGAGGCGGATGAAGGGTTTTGCCTCTTCCCGGCCCTTGATGAGGCGGATCGCTTGGCCGCAATCGGGAAACAGGCCGGAGAAGCCGTAGATCGTGTCCGTGGGAAGCACCGCCACCAAACCCTGCCGGAGGATTTTCGCCGCGGTTTCCACGGAGCCGGGGGCTGCCTTATCCACTATCGGGCAGGGTGTGCCGGTCATGCGGTGTGCAGTTCAGCCTGGCCCAGGGACGCCGCGCCATCCGCGAGGGACAGGTGCGTAAAGCCGTGGACCCGCCGGGACGCCCGCTCGTGGGCCAGCTCTAGGAGCAGCGACGAGATGAGCGACAGGCAGCCCACGATGATCCCCGCCACCTTGCAGATCCACTCGGGGAGCGCCACGACGGCGTCCCGCTTGAAGACCGTCCCCTGGTCGTACACCAGGGTTTCACGGGAGGGAAGGCCCGTCACCTTTATCAGCCGCTCGTCGGCTCCCACGAACCCGAGTTTCCGCGCATAGGAGGCGATCACCTCCGGGTCGGATTGCAGGGCAGTGTATTCGATTTGGAGGGAATCGTGGATGGCCTCCAGCTTGCTCACCCTGGCGCTGATCAGTTGCTGCTGGGAGGTCATCTGTTTGGCGGCGATGAATCCATCCTGCCCCACCAGGAGAGAAATAAACACATATACCGCCGTGCCCGCGCAGAGGGCCAGCAAAATTTTCATTTTTACCATATATCCAATTTTCGGCAAGGTACGGTTCAAACTGAAGGGTGTCTCTAAAAACTTCAATTTTTCGACATGCCCGGAATACTCTTTAGGGTTTATCGCGGCGGCAGCGGTCTGGATTTGGCGGTGAATGACCTGAGACGCGCCTTGTATACGCACACCCGATCCAGGTCCGCGGGGCTAAATTGCCAATGCCCGCCGTCGTTGCCGTCCCGGCCGGTCTGGTGGTGCATCAGGGCGGTGAGGCCCCGGACTTTCTCCGCCGCATCCCCGACAAACTCCACGGTGCCGAAGCCGATGACGCTCCGGTAAGCATAGCCGTATTTGCCGGCGGTGTCTCCCGGTATGAGTTGGTGGCCGGTGTCCATCTCCACACATACTTCGGGGTTCTGCCTGAGGATATCCAGCTTGTGTCCTTCCCGGGCGCCGTGAAAATAGAGGGAAAGCTCCTGGTCTTCGTAGACCCAGCCGAAGTTGAGCGGTACCACATAGGGCATGTTGTTCAGGGCCATCCCCAGCCGGCATACGGCACATTCACTGATGATCCCCAGGATGGCGGGGATGTCGGTTATTTCTCTATCGCTTCTACGCATAGGGACAAGATACTACGGATTGTGTAAATTGTCAACATACGGGCCAGTCTGGGATACCGCAATTCAAGAATGAATTTTACCGCATCGCCGGTTCACCTTATTAAGCGTTTTGCATCCAAGTTGTTTTTGCCAAAAATAAACCGGTGACGGTAGCGGACGGCTCCGCCTGTTTGAGTATTCTCTCGCAGGCTAAAAAGTGGGCGCCCGTGGTTACCACATCATCAATCAAGACAATGTTCAGAGGCGGCCTCGTTTGAAAAGGGGTAAAATATATATTGTCCATAATGGCGGCGGGATTCCTTGGCGCACCGGAATTGTGGTATGCCAGTGCGTCTTGTTTTACGTCAAAATTAAAACCAATCTGCTGGCCGGTCGTGTGGTATATAATATTGACCACATCATCTAACCTTGAATCAAATTCAGGGTGACGCCTCGGCTTTGAAGTGGGCATCGGTATGAGAATGGTGTCATCCCGGGGCGGATTTATACCCAAGATAATTTGGTTTGCAAAATAGTGTATCGCTTCTTGTTTGTAATCCCAGCGATATTCATGTTTTGCCTCAACGGGCATTTTGAAATTACAAACACAGGAGACCCCAGGGAATTGTTTATAGGAACCCCCTGAAACATACTCAAGCAGGTAATATGTATATGTGTCGGCGGCCAATAAATAGCGTGGGCAGGATATTGATTCCTCACACCGCATCCATCTTTTTTCCAAAGTTTATAGCACCCCCTATGTTATCCAAAATATCCTGTATGAACCGGACTCGAAGGGCTCCCTTTTTTTCATATTCCGCAGGCCATTTAATATGCGGATTCTCAAAACAGGAATTGAGGATAAATAATTTTCTGCCCTGTTCGATGCAAGCCCGTGCCTGAAACAAAGTGCCGCTGGCATCGGAAGCTTCAACAATAATTGTGGCATCTGATATGGCAGCCATTGTGGCATCCCGTTCTACAAAATAAATCTTTTTGGAACTAAAAGCCTGTTTTTCGTATTTATAAAAGGGGACTTGGCTCATAAGCAAATACTCTGTCGCAATTCGTTCTTGTAAATCTCTATTTTCTTTTGGATAATACCGGTCAATCGGTGTGCCAATGACGCCGATCACAGGAAGCCCGTAACCGATTGCGGCGGCCAATGCGACGGTATCAGTTCCTCTTGCAAGCCCGGATACCACCGCAACATCGTATTGCGCAAGTTTCCGGACTAACTGTTGTGTGCGTTTGATGCCCTCACTGGATATTTTTCTTGTACCCACGATGGAAATAGTTTTTTTGTTGATGATGTCTGGATTGCCGCGATAATAAAACAGGTCGATCGGATGTTTCGCATCTAACAACTTTTCCGGATATTGGGGGCTTTCCTTGAGGAGGACAGAAAAATAAGGTCCTGTTCTAATTTTTTGGTCAATATATGTTTTTATTTCATCAGTTTGCGTGGCGGCGTCAGTAAAAAGTGTATTCCCCTCTTTAGCGACTATTTCACTGGGCAAAATATTTTTTTTTGACAATTGTTTCGCAATGTTTTTTAGAGACGATTTTGGCTTTGCCCACAGGTATTCGTAGGCCAAAAGTTCTTTATAGGGTGATATGCTGATTTGAGTAAAATTAAACCCCCCGGGCATCATTGCGCGGGATATAAGATTTTCAATCATTCTTGTAAAATATCACAAACGAAAAAAAAGGTCAAGTCGTGCGCCCGGGATTCCGCTCCCCTCCCCAGAAACCCACAGAGACTACTGCCCGCGCGGTCTCCCGGCTTTTTGGTAGAGCTTCGGGTAGAGGCTACTAAAGGGGTGCCTTTTTTGCGATTTCTCAAAAAATTCGTATTTTTTTCAGAAATTTCCCCCAAAACCGCTTGACAAACATTTTCGCCGTGGTATACTAATCAGTATGTTTGACCGCACGTTTACTAATACCCTTCGCACCAGTAGGTGCGAACGAGTTTTGCTGGCGCAAAACTCTTTGGCTAGCCTTTCGCCAGCCT
>JAITMZ010000001.1 GCA_031290725.1 Spirochaetaceae bacterium | reverse complement strand
ATTCGGCGATGCGCTCTAGGTTTTCCAGACGCTTCACGTAATTGTCGATGGTCTCACGCCGGGCACCGGGCCTGGCCGCGGAGATGGCATCGGCAATCTGCACGATAATCGCCTCCACGCTGGTGGGCTCGATGTCGCTGTGGTGGGCACCCACGGCATTGACGATTCGCGGGTCCTCACCCATCTTCCGCGCCATCTCCATGCCTACTTCCGCATGATTCTGGTCGGAGTCGGTCTCCGCACCTTTTCCGATGTCGTGGAGTACCGCCGCACGTTTCGCCAACTCCCGGTCCGCGCCGATTTCCGCCGCGATGAGTCCGGCAATAATCGCCACCTCCCGGGAATGGTTCAAGACGTTCTGGCCGTAGCTGGTGCGATAGTAAAGCCGTCCCAGAGCACGAATCCCGTCCTGGCTCATGTTGTGTATTCCCAGGTCGAAGAGCAGTTTTTCGCCCTCGTCGTAGACCCGCTGCTGCACTTCTTTGGTGATCTTCTGCACCACCTCCTCAATGCGTGCGGGGTGGATGCGGCCGTCGGACACCAGACGCTCCAGGGCAAGCTTGGCGATTTCCTTGCGCACCGGGTCGAAGCACGAAACAACCACCGCTTCCGGGGTATCGTCGATGATGATGTCTACCCCGGCCAGGGTCTCCAGGGTGCGGATGTTCCGCCCTTCCCGTCCGATGATGCGGCCCTTCATCTCGTCGCTGGGCAATGATACCGCAGCCACGGTGATGTCGCCGGTGATCTCCGCGGCGGTCCGTTGAATCGTGGTAACCAGAATATCCCGGGCCTTTTTCTCCGCCATGAGCTGGGCTTCCTGTTCCACCTTTTTGAGCAGCCCCGCCGCGTCGTGCCGGGCCTCATTTTCCAGGTTGCGGACGATGATATCCTTTGCTTCCTGGGAAGTGAGCCCGGATATGCGCTCCAGTTCCTTCCGGTACCGCTCCTCTTCTTTTTCCAGAACGGCTTCCTTCTTTTCCGTATTCTGTTCGCGGCCTGCCAAATCCTCCAGTCGTCTATCCAGCGCCTCTTCTTTAGTCAAAAGCCTGCGTTCAAGCCGCTGGATTTCGGCCCGGCGCTCCCTGTTCTCCCGTTCCTGCTGGTTCCGTTCCCGAATGAGTTGATCTTTCGCCTCTAGCAATATTCCCTTTTTCTGCGCTTCAGCCTCATGTATCGCACCCTGCTTTATTTGCTCAGCTTTTTGCTCCGAAGCAGATAATTGAAATCTGGCATACAGCCAACGAATAATCCATCCAAGAACAATTCCTGCAACCGGGAGACCAAGATATGCTCCTATCTGGTTCATACCGGTATACTCCTTTTCAAAAATTTAGAAATGTTCTTCCTTATAAGATTAGTATATCATATCGCTTAACAGCGTGTCAATGACTTTACGGCGATTTTCGCGGTGATTTCTGAAAATTAATGAAAAAAACCGGCCGAAGCGGGATATGCCGCCCCGGCTTCGGCCAAGTATGAGAGTAGGGCACTTCTAAAAACTTCAGTTTTCAGAAGTGTTCCGATTCAAACTGAAACGATGCGCTCCCGGTTGAACAAACCAGGGCTTTACATGGGCAGCCGGTTCCGCCGGAAAGATATCCGTGCCCGTTCCACATCGCTTTTTATGGCTAGATTCACGTACAGGCAGGTCATAATCGTTCCCAGTTTGTAATTGTAATAATTGTACGCATTGGCGATAGTGTATACTACCTGGAGGTTTCGATTGTAATTGATGTAGCGGTCTACCATGGTGAAATACGCATTGGCCGACCGGGATTCCCGTTCGGTGGTCTTGAAAGACGGGCCGTACAGGGACATCAGCTTGTCGTGCATGAGCTGGGTGGTCCATTCGTCCACATAGCCGTAGATCACATACACCTCAAAGAGCTGATTTTCAAAGAAAACAAATTGCCGGGACTCGATGCCGCCCCCCACGTGTTCTTGCAGGAAACGCCGGGAACCCACCGCATAGTCGTTTTCGTCGGTGATCTCTTCGGCACTGGGATACAGGCGCAGGAACAGGGGGACCGAAGTTCCCCACTCCATGTCCAGGTATCCCGTGGCCGGCCGCCCCCCCGCGCCGGGTAAATCCCGGTACATGAAATCCGACGACAGCCGGTGCTGTTCAATGGAAATTTGCGCCGGCGATTGGGGCCGGCGGTATCGGTCAAGCTCGTCCAGGGTTTTACGCAGTTCATCAACGTAATATGAGGAATCGTTGGAGCGCACCGAGGGCGGCCAATATGAATAGTTATCTGTAGGCGGCAGCAGCCAGGGACGGTCATTGTAATATTTGTAAGGATCTTCGGCACGCCACTCCGCAACCTGACGCGCGGTATAAGAATTGCTCCACCAGTCGGCAGCGGTAAGGGAAGTGATCATACCAACAAATATCAACAAAAATAAACCAAGTTTTTTCATACAAAACCTCTGTACTCCTATTATCGGGAATTGTATCACAAACTGCACTTTTTTTCTCGTTTTTTTTGCAAATATTCTTGTAAAAGAATGCAAAAAAGTGCATAATAGCCCCATGAAACGGATGATACCGCCCCTGTTACCTTGCCTGCTTCTCCTGCTTCTCCTGCCGCCCCTGGCTGGTGAGCCCGCCCCCGCTGCCGACCGGGGCGATGATTTGACCTTGAAGATCGCGGTAATCGGCCCGGGGAATGCGCTGTACCTGTGGTGGGGTCACATCAGCCTGATCATCGAGGACGCCGCCACGGGACAGTCCCGGCTCTACGACTACGGGGTATTCTCTTTCGACACGGATAACTTTTTTGTCAACTTCGCCTTCGGGCGGCTGTACTACCTGTGCATCGTGTCTCCCGCCGGCCGGAACATGGCGGGGTACATCGCTGAAAACCGGGATGTCACGGTATACACCCTGAACCTGGACAGCGGCCACAAGGAGGCGGTGCGGCGTTTCGTGGAAAACAACGTGCGGCCGGAAAACCGCGTGTATCTGTACCATAATTTTCGGGACAACTGCGCCACCCGCATCCGCGACCTGATTGACCTGGGGACCGACGGGCAGTTTCGCGGGGCCTTTGAACAGGAACCGGGGCGGTATACCTTCCGGCAGCATGTGCGGCGCCACACCTGGTTCTCCCCTTTCTTTGACTGGGCGCTGAACTTCTGGATGGGGCAAAACGTCGACGTGCCCCTCACGGTGTGGCAGGAAATGTTTCTGCCCTCGGAAGTCGGAGATCGGATCCGCGATTTTTCCTACACCGCCGCCGGGGACGCTCCGCGCTCCCTGGTGAGCGCAGTGGAGGTGGTGAACAGCGCCGTGGGCCGGCCGGGGGTGCTGGCGGTGCCCCGAAAACAATGGCCCCGGGAATTACTGGCGGGTTTGGTCATGGCCGCGCTGTTTGCAGCCGCCGGTACGGGGGTCTTCCAGCGGCGCCACCCGGCCTGCTCCCGGGTTTTTTGGGGGCTGGGCCAGAGCGCCCTGGGATTGTTCTTGGGCTTGACCGGATCCCTTTTGTTCTTCCTCACCTTCTTCACCGACCACGACTATACCTGGAACAACACCAACGTATGGTTCGTGAACCCCCTGCTCCTGGCCGCGATCCCCCTGGGTATCTTGGCCGCCCGGCAAAACCGGCGCGCCCAGGTGTACCTTCGCCGGCTTTGGAGGTACGTGTTTATCGCGGGACTGGCCGCCGTGACGGTAAAATTGCTGCCGGGGTTTTACCAGCAAAACCAGGTAACCCAGGCGCTGGTCCTGCCCATCGCGGCGGTGCTGGGATTTTATAAGCCCCACAATGAAGGGCATTTCTAAAAACTTCAGTTTTTTGAAGTGTTCCGGGCCAGCGTTTTCTCGCTCCTCTTCGGCAATGCCGATTAACGGCCTTTCCTTCTCCATCGGCGGCAAAATCGTCGTCCCCATTGAGCACCAGGGCACGATAAACCCGAACATGCCCCTGCGGCTGCCGCAAACTCTTTGGCTGGCATCTTCGCCTCCCCGCCCACAAAAAAGCCGCCCCCCCGCAGCGTGTGCGCTGCCAAGAGGCGGCCCTGGTGCGCCGGCATGGAGCGCGCCGGCTGCACGAAAACGCTTTAGTCTCCCGTCCTACTCCAAGTACTCGACCAGGTGTAGGTGCCAGTTGCGGTAACCGCCGCTGCATTTGTGATCAAGCTGGTAACAGAACCGCCGGTGCCGATCTTGAGTGTCGGAGTGGTGCCATCACCCACAAGCACACCGCTGGTAACGGTGAGGCTCTTAAACACGTATTTGCCGGTTGTGGGAGCAAGCCCGGTAAGCGCACTATTGAACTCAAGCGGGCTAAGCCAGCTGGCGGTGGAACCGGCATCTGCGGGCTTATGCAGCTTGATTTTGGAGCCGTCCGAGATGGTGATATCCTTGTTGGTGCCCAGGTCAAACGTGATGAAATCCGTGCCCGATGTGGCGGTATCACCCCACACAAAGTAGCTGGCGTTTTTATCGTCATCAGCAGTCGCCCATGGGCCACCGGCCACCAGCGAAGCTCTCGTGTTGCCGCCGGTGGTGCCGTAGAGCCGGACAATGCTGCCACCATGGTACACCTTGATCTTTCCGGTGCTGCCGTTGGTGAACAGAGCCGCCGGGCGCGCAAGGTGGGTGCCGCCGCTTATCTCCAGCGTGCCGTTCACCTTGAGGGCGTCGTTGTCAATGTTCAGGTTGCCGGCCTTCACGACCAGGGTCGCGCCAGCAGCGATTTCGAGAGGCAGATCTTCGCTAGCAGTCCAGGACTTGTCCGCTTGGGGCCGGTTAAGGTCAACCGTTCCTGCCGCTATCTTAATCGTTACAGATTCGCCGTTACCAACCAGTTCAACCTTGTCATTGCCCTCCAACTGGAAGTAGGGGGTAGTATTCTCCTCCTCATCACTGGGCGCGCCAAAGAGCGGCCGGTCTGCGGAGCTGTCTTTGGTAGTAAGGGTGGCTCCGGCTCTTACCTCGATGGTGAACGTATCCCCCGCCACAGCGCCAAAGTAGCCGCTCGTTCCCGTCCTGCTGTCAACGAGGTCGCCCGCCAGCACAATCTTGCCGTCTCCGGCCAGCTCTGCGTCGCTGGAAAGCGCCAGCGTCACCCCTGCGCCCACGGTAACCGTGCCCGTTATCTCAATTTCGCCGGTTACGTTCACTTTGGTGAGGTCAGTTTCATCAACTGCCGCGCCGGTACCCAAACCGGTCGCCAAACCGGCCGCTTGCTCCGCCGCCGAGGGCCCCGGGTCGTCGCTTTTGCACCCGGCCGCCATCAATCCAAACGCCAGCGTCACCGCCAACATTCCCGCAAACAAACTGTTTTTTTTCATTTGAAACCTCCAGGGATTTCATGTATACTGTAAGCCCCGCCCCAAACCGTAACCGTGAAACTCACGGCTGGCTCCTACACCAAAGTTTGGTGGCGGGGGCTTAAAGCCACTAATCAGATAATAGAGGAATAGAGATTAGAGAATAGAGATTAGAGATTAGGAAGACACAAGCCTTATCCCAAACTCCAACTCCTAACTCTATTCTCTCTTCTTTATACATCTATTCCTCTAGTATTACGCCTCAGGTAATCACCGCGCTGAAAATCGGGCCGAAGGGGCCGCTGCCGCCGGAGGGGTTCTCGAAGCGCAGGCAGAAGTAGGCGGTCTTGGCGCTCTCCCCTTCAAAGTCGAACAGATGCTTGTGCTTCCGGGTGAACACCGAGTTGGGCAGCTCCTCGCCGGTCGTCGGGGGCTTCATCAGGTAATGCTTGGGCCCCGCCGCCTCCTCCACGCTGGCCCCGCCCTGGGGCATGATACCGTAGTAGATGCGCACCCCGTAACGGGCCCGCTCGTCCCCCGACAGGGCGTTGACGTAGGCGCCCAGGATTGTTTCCACCAGGTGCAGCCCCGCCGTAATTGCCTCCCCGGTACACTGGGTCACCGGCACGGGCACCGGCGTGGGGGTCCGGTCGTGGAGATGCAGTCCCAGCAGCACCCGGTCGGCGTCCAGGAATTTGGGATTGGAAAAATACCAATACAGCGCGCGCATTGCTTTTTCCAGCGCTTCAAAGGCCTCACGGCATTTCTCCCGAAGGGTCGCGGTGGCGCCCGGCCCCTCAACCGTAGTGAGAAGCTCCGCCGCCCCCTCAATCAGGGTATGCAGCCCCGTTACCTCGGCATCGGGGATACCCCAGGCCTCCGCGTTGGTCTTGACCCCATCGGGTTTCGCGGCCAACACCCCGTCCCAGCGCACGGCCAGGGCCAATACTTCCGCCCGGATACCGGGCATCCAGTCAGTATTATTGCTCATCTCTTCCTCCTGCTATATAGTGTTGCTTCCCGAACAAACTGTCCGGGATAGAGCGCAAAGTATGTTGCCGACAGCCTGGCCCATCCTGTCGACAGTTTGCCCCGTTCTGTCGACAGCCTGGCCCATTCTGTCGACAGCCTGACCTATCCTGTCGACAGCCTGACCCAATCCGGCTCCAGTTCGGCGTGAAAAGACTTCAGGGTGAACCATACCGGTATCCGGGCTGCCCCAGGGGGAGACAAAAAAAGAGGCGTTTTTGAGGGTGCAGGGTTTACCGGTAGGAGTAACCCCCCTGTTTTCAAGGGCGAAATACCCGCCCCTGCCCGGGGAGTATCCACGCGCCTGTTTGCGGAGGGCACGGGGTGAAAAGTATATGTAGAATAAGAAGTTAGACGAAAAAAATGACTTATCGGGGGGGGGGGGGGGCTAATGGGCTGTTTTTTGTCAATGCGTACGTCCCAATCCCAGGAAGCAGCGCGCCCACGCTGCGGCGTGCGGAAATAAAGACTGGCAATAGAATACCGACATTACGCATGGGTAAACTATATCACTGTATTTCCCCGCTTGTCAAGCGGTTTTAGCAGAATTTAGCAGAATTTTTACCGAATTTTTGCAAAAAAAACGAAGCTTCGGCGGCGGGCGAGGGGCGCTGTGAAAATCGTCTGACGTCGTGGGAAACGTCTGGCGAGGATGTTTCGTCTGACGTTTTTTGGCGGGCTGGGCTGCCGGGTGAGTCGCTGGGACTATGCTTGGGAAGGCTCCCGGGCGGGGAGTGGGTAAGTCATCATGCCATTACCCCTACAGTCTCCCGCGACTTCGTAACCTGCGGCTTTCAGTTGCGCAAGGCGGCGTTTTGCCATTTCCGTTACAATGTCGGGAGGCAAACTCTCAAGGAGAGCTTTGTTTCCTGGCCGAAAAACCCTTCCTGCTGTAGTGATAATTTCATCTTTCACCAGTACAGGCTCTAACGTTTTCATAGTAAGCTCCTATTTCGTCACCATCGGCCTCACGGGCCAAAAAAATCCGATGAAACTCGCCTCGCATGGTAAGAGAGACGGTAACCAAAAATGAAAAATCGCCTACAAAACCTGTCATGTTATACCGTTCTTCATAGACAGAGTTTTCGTCATCGTATTCCTCAATATTATACAGGTCTTCAAAAACCTTTACGGCATTTTCGAAGTTTATGCCGTTGTGATTCTGTATATTTAACTCAGCCTTCCTTTTATTCCAGATATAACGGCC
>JAITMZ010000113.1 GCA_031290725.1 Spirochaetaceae bacterium | reverse complement strand
ATACATACCGCATGAATACCGTCAACATTCCCTTTCCCGTATCCTACACGGGGTTTATGATGATTCTTTATAATATCAATATTGGGAACTATTTGTTCAATTTCATCCAAAATATAATGGCCAAACCAACAAGTTGAAACACCTAATCCCTGGGCATATAAAAGCACTAATTCTCCCACAAAACCAACAGCCGTTACATTCAAAAGATTGTTTGTATCGGTAATAAATGCAACAGCGTCTTCGGGAGGTTTTTTAAGATTATTGGCCAACTGTTTATTTTCTCTTGTTTTAAAATATTGAACTTTTACAGAATGTGGAAATGGGGTTTTTAGTCTTGATGTAAAGGTTTGTAATTTTTCCATTATTTCGAGAGAAATGGGTTTACGTTCATAACTACGGACGGAACGTCTTGAATTAACGGCATTTTCCCAAAAGTTTCTATTTTCTTCAAAGGTATTCATGACTAAGCATCTTAATTTATAAGTATTTTTTTGTCAAGTGTTTTACAGTATTGGGGTGATTTAGGAAAATGACCTCACGCAGAAACGCAGAATTCGACGGCTGACTGACTAAGGTTTTCGGGATGACGCGCCGGAGTTTGTAATCGCTGGTGGTTGCTTTTTGCACCGGCGTTGCCGGTGCAAAAATCTTCGGGGGGTTGACACCGGCGGCACCCCCAACCACCGCCAAAGTCGGCTGCCGGCACGGCCTTCCGGCTTGTGGGGAGGGTTTACTCTACGGTAACGCTTTTGGCCAGGTTGCGGGGCTTGTCGGGGTCGTTTCCCCGGAGTACCGCGCAGTAATAGGCGAACAATTGCGCCGGGATAATCGACAGGAGGGGCGAAAATGGGTCATCGGTACGGGGAATGGTGAATATCTCCCCGGCGATTTTATCGAAGCGATGCTCGCCCTCCCAGGTGATGACCAGGGACGCCGCACCCCGCGCCGCAGTCTCCTGAATGTTGGACGCGATTTTATCGAACAGGGCAGTCTGGGTGGCAAGGGCCACCACCAGGGTATCCCTGTCCACCAGGGCGATGGGGCCGTGCTTCAGTTCCCCCGCGGCGAAGGCCTCCGAGTGGGTGTAGCTGATCTCCTTGAGTTTCAGGGCGCTCTCCAGGCTCACCGCATAGTCGAACTGGCGGCCGATGAAGAACACCTTCCCCTTGTTGAAGTGGCCGGCGGCGAAACGCTGGATGGCGGCGGTGTTTTCTAAAATCTTCTGGGCCTGGGCGGGGATGGCCTGGAGGCTGGTGAGGGCGTCCCGGTAGGCCCGGCCGTCCAAAAGGCCCCGCAGCCGGGCGAGCTTCAGCGCCAGCAGGTACACGCACATGAGCTGGGTGGTGAAGGCTTTGGTGGATGCCACGCCGATTTCCGGTCCCGCCCACGTGTAGAGCACCAGGTCGGATTCCCGCGCCAGGGTAGACCCCACGGCATTGGTGATGGCCAGTATCCGCGCGCCCTTCTGCTTTGCCAACCGCATGGCCGCCAGGGTGTCCGCAGTCTCCCCGGACTGGCTGATGACGATGAACAGGTCCCGGGGGTTGAACACGGGATTCCGGTAGCGGTATTCACTGGCGATGTCGGTCTCCACAGGGATGCGGGCGAAGTGCTCGAAGGCGTATTTTCCCACCATCCCCGCGTGCCAGGCGGTTCCGCAGGCGGTGATGACGATCCGGGGTGCGTCCGCCCATGAAGCGTCCAGGCCGATCTCGTCGAAGTTGATGTCCGGCGTGCCGTCGGCGATCTTCAGACGCGGGCGGAGGGTGTCGGTAAATGCCCGGGGCTGTTCGTGGATTTCCTTAAGCATGAAGTGGGCATAACCGCCCTTCTCCGCAGCCTGGGCGTCCCAATCCACATGGGAACTGGGGCGGATGACCCTTTCCCCCTGGTCGGTGAACAGGTCCACGTGATCCCGGTACAGGACGGCCACCTCCCGCTCCCCCAGATAGTAGACCTCCCGGGTGTGGTCCAGGAGCGCGGGCACGTCGCTGGCCAGCAGGTTCTCTCCGTCGCCCAGCCCCACGATGAGCGGGCTGTCCTTCCGCGCGGCGATGATGCGATCCGGGAAGTCCCGCGCGATCACCGCCAGGCCGTAGCTGCCCTCGATCCGGCCCAGCGCTTCCAGCACGGCGCGCAGGAACAGGTCGGTGCCGGGGATGCCGATCGGGGCGATGGCGGCGGCGTTGTAGTAAAAGTCGATCAGGTGGACAATCACCTCCGTGTCGGTCTGGCTGCGAAACACCACGCCCCTCGCCTGAAGCCATTCCTTGAGAACCCCGTAGTTCTCGATGATGCCGTTGTGGATCACGGCGATGTTCCCGGACAGGTTGGTGTGGGGATGGGCGTTGGTGTCCGAGGGCTCGCCGTGGGTGGCCCAGCGGGTGTGGCCGATCCCCAGGGTACCGGGAATGGCTTCTTCGGCGATTTTGCGTTCCAGCACCCCCAGGGCGCCTTTCATTTTGCGCACCGTGATACGGCTGCCGTTGAGCACCGCGATGCCCGCAGAGTCGTAGCCCCGGTATTCCAGTTTCTTGAGCGCCCGCAGAAGCTCAGGGGTGGCTTGCTTGCAGCCGATGTAGCCGGTTATTCCGCACATAATTGTCCTCCCAAAAAAACGTCACGGGCACCTCGAAAAGCCCGGTTAAATTTTTCGAGGTACTTCGTATTTGCATATCGGCAAATGCAGATAAAATCTGAACACCCAAAAAATTAAAGTTTCAGGGAAGCACTGATTTATCCGGCGGCACAGCCTCCGCTGTTTCAAGCGGGCTTGCGGGGGTACCCATTACACCGGATCGCCGTTTCCCGGTTTTACCGCCCGCTCGAAGTGCCCGAATTCCATGCTGAACGACGCCCGCCCCTTGGTGACCGACCGCAGGCTGGTGGAAAAACCGAACATTTTAGCCATGGGCGCCTCGGCGTGGACCACCTCCGTAGCTGTTCTGGATTCCGTACTCGTGATAATGCCGCCCCGCGCCGTAATCTGGTTCATGGCTTCCCCCAGGAATTCCCCGGGCGTCAGAATATCCACTATCATTACGGGCTCAAAAAGTTCCGGGGACGCCCGCTCGCAGGCGGAGGTGAAAGCGGCGGCGGCGCAGGAGGCGAAGGCAGCCGGCGTCGACGTGAGCTCGTTGTAGTCCAGCGCGGTAACCGTGGCTTTGACGTCGATGCAGGGGTAGCCCCAGCGGATCCCCGACGAAAAGCACGAAGTTACGGAGTCCGCCACCGCGTCCAGGACGTCCCCCGGAATACCAGCCTTGCGCGCGGCGCACTCGTAGACGCTGCCGCTCCCGCGCGGGGCCGCTTCCACCCGCACGGTGACCCCCGCGGTCTGGCTTTTCCCGCCGATAACCCGGTCGTACGTTTCGTGACACTCCGCGCCGGCGGTAACGGATTCGCGGTAGGTAACGCGCGGCGAACCGACGGAAGCGTCCAGCTTGAAATCGTCCAGCATCCGGCGGACCAGCACGTCCAAATGCAGCTCGCCCATGCCGGAAATCAGCAGTTGGCCGGTTTCCGGGTCGTCGCGGCTGGTGAAGGTGGGGTCTTCCCTGGAAAGAATCTCCAGAATATCCTTCAGCTTGTCCCGCTCCGACAGCGTGGCGCTCTCGATGGACACCGAAATCACCGGCTCGGGAAAGTGCATCTTTTCCAGCAGTACCGGCAGCCCCTCGGTGCCCACCGTGTCGCCGGTCTGGGCCAGCTTGAAGCCCACCATCACGGCAATGTCTCCGGCGGCGACGGAATCAATCGGCTCGCTCTTGTTGGCGTGCATCCGGAACAGGCGGTTCACCCGCTCGCGCTTCTTTTTGCCCACGTTATACACCTGGTCGCCGGCCTTTATCCTGCCCGAATACATGCGCACGTAGCACAAACTGCCCGCCTCGCGGTCGTGCTGTATCTTGAAAACCAGACCCAGCGGCGGCCCCTCCGGGTTGCAGGGAATATCGACGTTTGCTTCTTTTTTTGTGTGAAAAGCCTTTGCGGGCGGCCGCTCGTCCGGCGCGGGCAGAAAATCAGCCGCCGCGTCAATCAACGGCTGGACGCCCATGTTGCGCCGGGAAGCGCCGCACAGGCACGGTACGCATAAGCGCGCGACGGTTCCCCGGCGAATCTCCCGCACGAGCGCCTCCGCGCCCACCGGATCGCCCGCAAGGAACAAGTCCGCAACCTCGTCGCTGAAAGCCGCCACATCGTCCACAAGCTGCGCGCGCGCCTTGTGCGCCTCATCAAGCCGCACGGGGGCAATATCGCCGGTTATCATGGTTTCGCCCTCGTCCGCGGCGCCCCAGCGGACTTCCTTCATATTGACCAGGTCGATTACCCCCTCAAACCCGCTACCCTGGCCGATGGGAATCTGGAGCGCCAGGGTACGCGCGCCAAACTTTTCGCGTATATCGGCGAGCGCCGCCAAAAAATCCGCGCCCACGCGGTCCATCTTGTTCACAAAAACAATGCGCGGCACCTGATACTGGTCGGCCTGCCGCCATACGGTCTCGGTTTGGGGCTGCACCCAGCCCACCGCGCAGATTACCGCCACCGCGCCGTCCAGTACCCGGAGGCTGCGCTCCACTTCGGCGGTGAAGTCCACGTGCCCCGGGGTGTCGATGATGTTTATCTGAAAGCCCCGCCAGAAGGTGGTGGTGGCGGCGCTCTGTATGGTGATGCCGCGCTCCTGCTCCTGCTGCATCCAGTCCATAGTGGCAGCTCCGTCGTCTATCTCGCCCATGCGGTGTATCTTGCCGGTGTAATAGAGGATGCGCTCGGTGGTGGTGGTTTTCCCTGCATCTATGTGCGCCATGATGCCGATGTTTCGCATTTTGTCTAGCATGGTACCAAGATACCACAAAATAGGGGGGAAACGCAAGAGGTGCGCCTGGGATTCCGCGTCTACTATAGGCACTGCACGGTGGTTTGGGCTGGCTGGCGGGGTCATGAACGTCCTCGCCCCTGCATAACAGGTGGGCTTTAAGGGCGTTTTTAGCTGTGGAATGTTCAGTGCCCCGCCAGCCAGCCCTGTTTTTACGGCGAATGTTCCTCTTTCCTTGTTTACCATACGTACCTCTCTGATTGCTAATTCATACTATTCCTAGTATATTAACAGGGGTTAACATAAGTGTCAAGCTCGTCCGGGGAAAACCGCGAAAAAATTTTTGCAAAAACTCGCCGCTGCGCCAGCCCAGCCATCAAACAAAGGCGGACTCCTCACGGAGACCGCCCGCCCGAGCCATCCTAGCGCCCCTCCCAGCGCAGACCGCCGGAGGCGGACTGCGCTTCCTCATGCGCTTTTCGGTTTGTCAACTTCCCCGCTGTCCCTGCCCCGCACCATGAAAGTCAGGTTTTTCACCAAGTCCGCCGCAGCATAGCAGAACATGATTGCCGCGGAAACCGGTATACTGGAATACATCACCCGCTTGGGTATCTGAAACACCGTGGACAGCTCCGTTGACCGGGCGCACAGCGTGTACCCAAAATAAAACAGAAGCACGAAAAACGCCACGTTCATGGCGGAAATGAGGGACCGGTAGAGCATCCTGGAGCGCGCCTCCGGAAGGTGGCGGCTGATCCAGTCGCCCACGGAAAAGTGGCCCTTCATGGCCCACAGCACCGCCGCACCGTAGAAGATCAGCGCGGAAAAGCACAGCTCCACGATCTCGTCCAGCCAGTGAAAACTGGTGATGGGGAGTATCCTTCGGATAGCCGCTGCCACGCCGTCCAGGTCGTGAGAGTGGAGGAATTGCGCCAGGTCGCCCATGAGTCGCAGGAATACATTGCCCAGCAAGAGAAGGCCCAGCAGGGCCAGAAGGCAGATTGTCAAAGCCCGAAGCGCCGTTTTCACTGCGGCGTCCAGTTTTTTCAAAAAAGTCATTTACATCGCCCCCATCAGTAAATTCGGCAGGAACAGGGAAATCTGGGGCGTAAAGGCGATGAAGATGGTTATCGCCAGAATCACCGCCAGATAGGGCAGCATCTTTTTGCCCAGCGCCATCACCCCAACCTTGGCAAAGGAATCCACCGCAAAGAGGCACATCCCCACCGGCGGTGTGAGGTTTCCGATCATAATCAGCAGGGTCATCACCACCCCAAAGTTTATGGCGTCGATCCTGAAGGTGGAAATAATGGGCATGAAAATCGGCAGGGTGATCATGAAGATCGCGTTGCCGTCCAGGAAGCAGCCCATCACCAAAATGATGGCGATGACTATCCACAGTACCGCGTTCTGTGAGGCCCCCATATTCACCAGGGCCTCGATAATGCCGTCGGGCATTTTTTTGTAGATCACCAGCCAGCCAAAAAAGTTCGCCGCCGCCATGATAAACAGAAGCCCGGCAGACTGGGTAATGGTGGAAAAAATAATCCCCGGCAGGTCCTTCACCTTCAAATCCTTGTAGACAAAGCCCAGGATGAGCGCGTAGAGGGTCACCACCACCGATGCTTCCGTGGGGGTGAAGAACCCGCTCATAATCCCACCGATGATGATCACCGGCGCCAGGAGACACCAAAAAGCCTCTTTGAAGGTCCTCCACAGTTCCCGAAGGGGCGCCATGTGGGGCGCGGTGGGATAGTGGTAGCGCTTGGCCATAATCGCCAAGGCAATCATCAGCCCCGCGCTCATGAGGATGCCGGGAAGGAAACCCGCCATAAACAGACGCGCCACCGACACGCCGGTAATCGATCCGAAGAGCACAAAGGGGATGCTCGGGGGAATCACCGGGCCGATGCAGCTCGACGCCGCTACCAATGTGGCGGAAACCACCGGCTCGTAGCCGTCGTCCACCATGGCCTTGTGCTCGATCTGCCCCAGTCCCGCCGCATCCGCCACCGCAGAACCCGACATGCCGGAGAAGATCACGCTGGCCATGATGTTCACCTGCCCCAGGCCGCCGGGGATATGCCCCACCAGGGCCTTGGCAAAGGCGAAGATTTTTTTTGTGATTCCCCCCACGTTCATCAGGTTGCCCGCGAGGATGAAAAACGGTATGGCCAGCAGGGTGAACCCCGTGGTGCCGTAGTACATCCGGTTGGGCAGCATATAAAGGAAGCTCCCCGCGCCCAGGCCGATGAAATAGATCACCGCTGTGAGGCCGATGGCGATCACCACCGGCATATTGCTGAGGAGGAAGCAAAGCAGGGTGCCGAACACCGCCAAAGTTACCATACACGCCCCAGGTGAAAAAAGCGAAAGCCACGGTCACGGGCGCCCCGCGTGTGCCGGGATGCCCGTG
>JAITMZ010000005.1 GCA_031290725.1 Spirochaetaceae bacterium | reverse complement strand
GAAATATCGGGCGCGTAGCTCAGCTGGGAGAGCGCATGGGTCACAACCATGATGTCGGCGGTTCAAGCCCGTCCGCGCCCATGATGTCAACCCTATTCGTGGTGGCCACACCGATTGGAAACCTGCAGGACATCACCCTGCGGGCACTGGAAGTGCTCAAGACCGTGGATGTGGTGGCCTGTGAAGATACCCGGCGGACAGTGCAGTTGTTGACCCACTTCGGCATTAAAAAGCCGTTGGTGTCCTGCCGGGCGCACAACGAGGCCTTGGCGGCGGGAAAAATTCTTCGGCGATTGAATGCAGGGGAGACCGTGGCCTACGCCAGCGATGCGGGCACGCCGGGGATCAGCGATCCGGGGGCGGTGCTGGTGGATACGGTGCGGAAAGCCGGACATGTGGTGTCTCCCATTCCCGGCGCGTCGGCCATTGCGGCGCTGGTGAGCGTGGCACCCCCGGCGGGAAAAACCATCGTGTTCGAAGGTTTTTTGTCCCCCCGGTCGGGCAGGCGGAACGCGCGGCTCCGGGAGCTGGCGGCAAGCGGGGATGCCTTCGTTTTATACGAATCCCCCTTCCGGATAGTAAAGCTTTTGGATGCTTTTGCCGATATTGACAGTACGCGTGTCATGGTGGTAGGACGGGAGCTTACCAAGGTACACGAAGAAATTTTGGAAGGCACGGCATCGGAATTGCGGGATGTCTTCGGAGCGCGGGAAATCCGGGGCGAATTCACCGTGTTCGTTTCCGGCGTAAAAAATGCTTAACTTTATCGGACTGTGTGCCGATACTATAAACGAGGTAGGTAAATGATGATTGACAGACTTATCGGTATTAACCCCGTGAATCCGGTTTCTGAACCCTCACAGACGCCGAAGGTAAGGTCGCCTAAAAGCGAGGACGATTATATCAGCGTGTCCGACGAGGCCCGGGCCCGGGCCGACGCATACGACCTCACGCAAATTGCCAAGGAAACCCCCGACGTGCGGATGTCCCTTGTGGAAGAGATACGGGAAAAAATCAAAAACCCCAACTATATTAGCGGCGCGGTCATTGATTCGGTGGCCGGCAAAATGATGGAAAGCTGGGGTATCTGACACAAATCCGGTGCGGTGGGCACCGGATTTTTTTACCCCAGCTTATTTCGCGATAATCCTTGCCAAATCAGGATTTTTGGCGATGTCCTTTTTGATCCCCTGGGCGCGGGCCTTGTTCACATACTCCGGCGACTGGAAGGAATAGGTGAACTTGGTGTGTACGTCGTATGTGCCCTTCATCAGGGCGTAGGCATCCTCGGTCATCACCAGTTCCTCGTCCGTGGGAATCACGAAGATCTTCACCGGCGAATCGTCGGTGCTGATCAGGGTCTCGGCATTGCGGGTGCGGGCGATCTTGTTTTTGGCCTGGTCCAGCTTCATCCCCAGGCACTCCAGCCCGTCGCACACCTGTTCCCGCACCTGGAACCCAAACTCGCCCACCCCGGCGGTGAACACCAGCGCGTCGGCACCCCCCATGGCCGCGAAGTAGCTGCCGATGTATTTTTTCAAGTGATAGCACTCCAGATCGAAGGCCAGGCGGGCCCGTTGGTCTCCCGCTTCCAGGGCGGTCTGCACATCCCGACGGTCCACATACTTTCCGGTGATGCCCAGGATGCCGGACTTTTTGTTCAGCACATCGTCCATCTGGTCTGCGGTCATGCCGGTTTTACGCATCATATAGAAGGGCAGCGCCGCATCAATGTCGCCTGACCGGGTGCCCATCAGCAGACCCTCCAAGGGGGTGAGACCCATGGAAGTGTCAATGGACACGCCGTTTTTCACCGCATTGATTGACGCGCCGTTCCCGATGTGGGCGATAATCACGTTGGTGTCTGTGGGCTTTTTGTGCAGCAACACTCCGGCGCGCTTTGCGGTGTACAAAAACGACGTGCCATGAAACCCGTAACGCCGCACCCCATATTTTTCGTACCATTCGTAAGGCACCGGGTAGATGTACGACACCGGCGGCATGGTCTGGTGCCAGGCCGTGTCCATCACCGCGCAGTGGGGCACTCGGGGAAGCACCTTTTGGGCGCCCTCAATGCCCAGAATGTTCGCCGGATTGTGGAGGGGTGCCAGATCCTGTACACTGCGGAACACCTCCAGCACCTCCGGGGTGACGATCACCGATTTGGTGAACTTGTCGCCCCCCTGCACCAGCCGGTGTCCCACCGCGCCGATTACCCCAAGGCTCGGAATGACTCCCACGGCTTTGTCCGTAATGGTGCCGATGATCAGCTCCACCGCTTCCTTGTGGGTGGGACAGGGGCTTTCTTTCACATAGTCGTCCTTGCCCGGCACGATATGGGTGATCACTGACCCCGCTTGGGTAACCCGTTCCACCAGCCCCGAGGCCAGCACATTCCGGTCATCCCAATCATAGAGCTGATATTTGGCAGAAGAACTGCCGCAATTCAGTGTTAAAATAACCATAATTCGCTCCCTTCTCAAAAAAATAATGTAACCAGTATACCATAAAAATCGAATTTATGCAAATCGGAGTTGCGCAGTCCCTGGCAGCGTAAATTGACAATATCCAGAATATGTGGTATAGTATTACCGTGTTATGTACAAAAATGAGGTGCAACACGAAATAGTTTTGTGGGGAAGACGCATGACATGGACGGCTAAAATGACATATCCGTGTGAGAAAATTAATAGAGGAGTCTATATGAAAAAAACGATACTCTGTGTGTTGGTTTGTACGCTTGCGCTCGCTTCGGCCTGCGATTCGGGCAAGGGCAAGGCTATCGTGGTGGGTTCCGCAGATTACACGGAACAGGACGTGCTGGGGAACATGCTGTTCCTGCTGCTGTCGACCCACACCAAACTCAAGGC
>JAITMZ010000199.1 GCA_031290725.1 Spirochaetaceae bacterium | reverse complement strand
GCATCAGCAAAATCCTGAGCGACAAATACGTGGCCACTGTCATCACTTTAGCGGTTGCCTACTTCCTGGCCAAGGCCGGATACCTGGCGATTTGGCCCCTGTTCGGCTCGTCCAACCAGCTGCTGGCGGTGCTGGCCCTCATGGCCTGCGCGGTGTTCCTCAAGAAGACCAAGCGGGTCTTCCTGGTCTGCGTGGTGCCCTCGATTTTTATGACCGCGGTCACCTTTGTGGCGCTGATCATCAAGATCGCCCAGTTGGGTTCCACCATTACCGCCCCGGAGAACGCGCTCCAGTTGGTGTTCGCCGTGCTGGTCTTTGGCCTGGGCCTGTGCATCGTCTTCCAGAGCCTGAAGACTCTGGCTGCCACAAAAGCCGCGCCTGCCGCCGCCAAATAAGGGGGGATTATGCTTATACCCAGAAGTCAGTGCAAGATTGAAGAAAAACCGCAGCTCCGGGGAGGGGAAGGCACTGCTCATTTTGTCCATCTGGTTGACCCGGACAAGGTGAACCACGGCCGCTTGCTGGCGGAGATTACCCTGCTGCCGGGGGCGTCCATCGGGTATCATCAGCACGATAAGGAGACCGAGTATTTCATGATCCTTTCGGGAACCGGGGTGCTGAACGATAACGGCACTGAAAAACCGATCAAGGCCGGGGATACCATCGTGACGCCCAATGGAGAGTCCCACAGTGTCAAAAACACCGGGACCGTCCCCCTGGCCATGCACGCGGTTATTATCTACGACTGAGGGCACTTCTAAAAACTTCAGTTTTTAGAAGTGTTCCAATTCAGACTGCATTTGCGGTATGCAAATGCGAAGCACATCTGAAAACCCAACCGGGGTTTTTAGATGTGCCCTGAAGGCCGCAAAGCACCCGTGGGGTGCCTTGCAGGTCTTTGAACACTTCAATCTTTTCAAAACCGGCCAAGCGAAAGCATTTTTTCACTGCTTCCGCTTGGTCGTGGTTTATCTCTATCAGCAGACGGCCGCCGGGGAAAAGATGCTTTGGCGCTTGGGACACTAGGGGCCGTATCAAGGCCAAGCCGTCCTCCCCGCCGTCTAGGGCGCCCAGGGGTTCGCCCCGGCCGTCCGCGAGCAAGGCGTGGGCGATTTTCGTGGGCACATAGGGCGGATTCGAGACGATTATATCGAAACGCCCCCCCAGGCCGCTGAACAAATCGGCACGGACAAAGTGAAGCAGGCGGCGCTGTTCAGCGCTGAGCAGGCACCGGGCATTTTCCCTGGCTGTCCTGAGGGCGCTTTCGCTTATATCCGTAGCAGTGAGTTCCACCGGCCCCGCTGCGTTCCGCACCACGGCGATTCCCACGCAAAGCGACCCCGTGCAGAGGTCAAGGACGCGCAAGGGGGTAGGGGAGACGGTTTTTTCCACCAGGGTCTCAGGTTTGAGGATCAGTACCTCGGCGAGAAAATCCAGGGTCTTTTCCACCAGAGTCTCCGTGTCCGGTTTGGGGATGAGCACCGAGGGATTGACATGGAAATCCAGGGCAAAAAACTCCTTGTGGCCGGTGAGGTAGGCGACGGGCAGCCCCTTTTTCCGGCGCTCCACCAGGGCGCAAAAACGATCTGCCCGGCGATGGGGCACCGGGGCGTCCAGGTGGGCGAGAATGCGGGCGCGATCCGTGTGGAGGACAGCGGACAAGAGGCAGTCCGCATCCAAGAGGGGGGTGGGGGAAGACTTAGCCAGAATACCGGCTGCCTGGGTGAGAAGAGCGGAAATGGTCATGCGGCGGGCCGCGGGTTATACCCGCACTTTTATCACGATTTTTTTGACCCTACAGGGTTTCCCCGGTTCCGCCGTCACCTGGGGCTTGTGACCGTCATCGGGGGGAACCACGATGAAATCCCCCGGATTGAGGAGCACCTGGGTGAACGTGACCGGGTCTTTGTACAGGGTGACGTCCTTCTCGGAATTGTAGGGCACGCTCACCGTGAGGGCATGCCGGGGGGCCACGCCGAAGAGTTCCCGACCTGAAATCACGTACTGGATGTCGAACATCCGGTCGTGGGTTTCGAATTTTGCCGCCTCCGGGGTCTTGGTTTCGTATTCCTGCACCAGGGCAGTCACCTGGTCGCTCAACTTGATGTTCCCCACCGGAAGGTCTTTCAGGTCTTTTCGCCGCAAGAACTCGTAGCCCAGTTTGAATTTCTCGGCCAAAAAATCGTATTTTTCCGACAAATCAATGGAAGTATTGAACATAGTGCCTCCTATAAAAATATACTGTAGTATACAAGACGGGGGAAGAAAAGTCAAGGGGTACTGCGCGAACTCAAATTCCACTTGAAAAAAATTTCTGTTTGCGTTATACTGTTTACATACTATATGTTGACGAATACAAAACCTTTGGACGTGCGTATTATCGCCTTGGACTTGGACGACACGCTGTTGACGGAGATGCTCACCATCACCCCTTACACGGTGGATGTGCTGGCTCAGGCGGCCAGGCGGGGTATCTATATCGCTCTGTGTTCTGGCCGGGCAGCCAACGCGGTCATTCCTTATGTACGGCAGTTGGGGGAGATCACTGAACAGCGGCGCTACGTGATGACCCAAAACGGCGGAGTGATCAAAGACCTGCTTTCCGGCGAAACGATTCATACCGTACTCCTTCCCGGCGATATTTTGGTGGAAGCCTACCGCCTGGCAAAAACCGCCGGTCTGAGCTGCCATGTCTACGACGACGCCACCATCTTCAGCCCGGAACTCACCCGGTGGATCGAGGAGGACCATCGCCTGAGCAGCCTGAAGGTGAATATCGTGGAGGACTACGAGGAACTGCTCATGCGGGGCTTTCCCAAGATTATCCTGTCGGGCCCGCCGGAACAGATGGTGTCGGTGCGGAAAATTCTGGACAACCTGGTGGGGGGGCGATGTACCATCTTTGTGAGCAAACCCTATTTCATGGAACTGGTGCCGGTCAATTCGGGCAAGGGCGAGGCCCTGGAATGGCTTTCCACACGGCTGGGCATCCCCCGGGAAGCGGCCATGGCCTTCGGGGACAGCATGAATGACGAATCCATGATCCGCTATGCCTACCACAGCGTGGCCATGTGCAATGGCCGTCCGGAGATCCGTGCCGCCGCCCGTTACACCACGGAATTTTCCAATAACGACGATGGAGTTGCCCGGTTCATCGAAAAATACGTGCGGTGAGGAGTGCCGGTCATGCCCTTGATCCTTGAGATTCCGTCGCCGTCGATACTGGTAGGGGAGGACGTGGTCTACACCCTGTTTATCCCCGGCGTCCGCCCCAGCGACGTGGATACCGCGCTTCCGGCCATGCCCCAGGGATTTTCGGTCCGTGCCATGACCAAAGACGCCGCCTTTGCCGGGGACCAAAGCGGAACCCGGATTACCGTAACCATCGCTGCGGATGCTCCCAGTGCGGTTGCCCTGCCGCCCATGGGTCTTCGTATTGGCGATGGGCCGCTGATGCCGGTGCCTTTTCAGGCTGCCGTGGTTCGGGAGGATCCCCGGGCAGTGATGCCCGAACTGGTTTTCCGGAACGAAGCGCCGGATGCCGGCGCCACGCCGGTGACCGCGCGGGTAGGGGAACCCCTGGACGTCACCCTCTACGGCCGTTACGCCGTGTCTTACCGCGATTTGTCCTGGAGCCTGCCGGAGGATGCCGCCTTCTCCCTGGTGGAGCGCCTGGCCCTGCTTGATGACGGTCCGCCGCTGGCTGCCCGTGACGGTTTTATCCGGCGCCTGCAGCCCCTGGCGCGTTTTCGGTGGACGCCCCTGGAAAGCGGTGTTCTGACCCTGCCCGTGGTGCGCCTCCGTGCGGGAACTCTGGCAGGGAATCAGGCGGTGGTGACGGTCGAAGAGGTGCAGGTACGGGTGGCGGAGGCCCGGGAGGCCGCTCCCGCGGGAGGGGCTGAACCCGGCGATACGTTGGCCATGTGGGCACAGGCTTTCGAGGTACCTCCCGACGGTACGTCGTCGTCGGTCAGTGATTCTGCATCCTCCATGGTTTCCGGCGCGGTGGGTGATTTTTTCTGGCTGCCGCCGCTCCTTATCGCGGGATTACTGGCGGGCATTGCGGGACTGGCGATTCGGCGTTTTTTTTTGCGGCGGGGCGGGAGCCGACGGACGGCGGCAACCCTGCTGGCGTTGGCGGTGATATCCGGGGCATTGTGTTTGACCGTCGCTGCCAGCCGACGGGGGGTCTTTGCGGGGGGTGAAATCAAGGCGGTACCGGATCCGTTGTCTTCGGCGGTGATCACCCTGGAGGCGGGGACGCCGGTGCGGATAGTAAAGCGCAGTCAAACCTGGTATTACGTGGAGACCGGCAGCGCCCGGGGCAACGCCCGAGGATGGGTGCCGGCGGAAAGCGTCACCGTCCCCTGAATCAACAACTCCGCCGCGAATCAAAACTTCCTTAATCTTCGGCTTTTGCGGTTCAGCGCTTTCCCAGCAGCACCCGGAGTCTTTCCGCCGGATCCTCAGCCGTATTGATCCCCATGGGCACCGCTCCGCCGGTGGTGCAGCTTTCCTGCCAGGCTTCCAGGTGCCGCCGGTGGTCTTCCTGCCAGGCGCGGCGGAATGCCGGGCGGCTGATGGGCAGAAGCCGGCGTTCTCCCGTCTCCGGGTCAACCAGAGGGAGCAGCCCCACGGGGGGAAGCTCGGCATCCAATGGCGCGGTGATGCGGATGGCGGCCACGTCGTGTTTCAAAGCCAGCACTTGCAGGGGTTTTTCCCAGAGCGCAGCGCGGAAGTCGGAGATTACGAACACCAGGCTGCGTTTTTTAAGGAGCTTGGCAGCCCCCCGGATGGCGGTACCCAGGGCGGTGCCTGCCGGGCGCTCCTCCGGTACAGCGGCTTCATCGTCCAGGCGGGACAGGATGGTCATGGCTTGGCCGGGCTTTGGGAGGAGCGCGGACTTCACCTCGCCGTCAAAAAGGAGTGCCCCCACGGCTCCGTGGGTCTGCTCGGCAGCCAGGGCCAGGAGCGCGGCGGCCTCAAAGGCGGTTTGGCGGTGCCCGCAGGTGAACATCGACCGGGAACAGTCGATCACCAAGAACACCGCCAGTTCCCGCTCCTCCTCATAGAGCTTCACGAAGGGCTTGTCCAGCCGGGCGGTGACGTTCCAGTCGATGGAGCGCACATCGTCCCCGGCTAGGTATTCTCGCACCCCGGCGAAGTCTATTCCCTGGGCGCGATAGAGGGACCGGAAGGAGCCGGTTTTCATGCTGATGGCCACGGTGCGGGCTGCCAGCCGCAGCCGGGATGCCCGGCGCGCCAGGGTCGCGTGCTGTGTGCGGAGAGCCATGGCAGCTTTAGGGCACGGGGAGCACCGCCAGGATTTTGGCGATGAGATCATCCGCAGTGATGCCGTCCGCGGCGGCTTCGTAGGAGAGCACCAACCGGTGGCGCAATGTATCCGATGCAGCCCGTTTCACGTCCTCAGGCAACACGAAGGCCCGTCCCTCAAACAATGCCCGGACCTTTGCGGTGCGGTACAGGGCGATGCTTGCCCGGGGTGAAGCTCCAAAGGCGATGTACCGCAGCAGGTCATCCCCCCCCCGCGGACGGGCGGCCCGTCCCCGTCCGGCGGCCTGTTCTCCCGCGCCAGGACGGGTCGCCGTCATAATCGACACGATGTATTGGATGATTTTGTCGTCGCAGTTGATGCTTTCCAGGGCGTTTCGGCATTGACTGATCACTTCCTGGGGGAACACCACCTTCAGGGGAATCTTTTCCGGTTCGCCCCCGGCCCGCACGATAGCCGCTTCCTCGGCAGCGGCGGGGTAGGGCACCATGAGTTTCAGCAAAAAACGGTCAAGCTGGGCCTCCGGCAAACCGTAGGTACCCTCCTGTTCTATGGGGTTTTGTGTGGCAAGCACAAAGAAGGGTTTCGGCAGGGGATAGGTGTCGTTCCCGATGGTGACCTGTCGTTCAGCCATGGCTTCCAAGAGGGCGCTCTGTACCTTGGCGGGGGCGCGGTTGATTTCGTCCGCCAGCATCAGGTTGGTGAACACCGGCCCGTAGTGTACCGTGAACTGCCCCGCGGCCTGTTGGTAAATCAGGGTCCCCGTGACGTCCGCAGGCAGCAGGTCGGGGGTGAACTGGATGCGCTTGAAGTCCAGCCCGGAGATGTCTGCCAGTGTTTTCACCAGCAGAGTTTTTGCCAGCCCCGGCACGCCCTCCAGGAGCACGTGCCCCCCGGTGATGAGGGCGGTGAGGATGCCGTTCACAACGGGTGCTTGCCCTACTACCCGCCGGGCAATCTCCGAACGGGCGGCTTCCAGGGCCAGGGCGCACTTTTCACGGTCAACAGGAATACGGCTTTGTGTATCCATGAATACCTCCGGGAGGGCGGATGCGCCTACACCAGGCAGATGGGCACGAAGGTGTCCACCGTGAGGGCGGCTCCGCCGATGAGCCCGCCGTCAATATCCGGCTGGGCAAGCAGGGCGGAGGCGTTATCGGCCTTCATGGAACCGCCGTATTGGATGATGATCTTCTCCGCGGCGGCCTTGCCGTACAGTCCGGCGACGGTGACCCGGGTGAAGGCGTGTATCCCCTGGGCGTCCTCGGGGGTGGCGGTTTTGCCGGTACCGATAGCCCACACGGGTTCGTAGGCGATGACCACGCCGTCCAGCTCATCTCCGGTTACACCGGCCAGGCCCAGCCTTGTTTGGGACCCGCAGATTTCCTGGGCTTTCCCGGCCTCCCGTTCCTCCAACGTTTCGCCGATGCACAGGATTACCTCAAAGCCGTGCTTTAACGCCAGGCGCACTTTTTTGTTGATAAGCGCGTCCCCTTCCTTGTAGAGGTGCCGCCGCTCGGAATGACCGATAATCACCGTCCGCACCCCCAGGTCTTTGAGCATCAGGGGCGACACCTCCCCGGTGTGGGCGCCGGACTCCTCGCAGGCCACATTTTGTGCCCCCAAGCGGATATTGGTACCCCTGATGACGGACGCCACCGCATCCAGGCTGGTGAATGGCGGAGCGATCATGTAGCGATGCCTGCCTCCCTTTAGGGCAGTTACCAGACCCCTTGCCAGGTCAATCGCCTCGGCCCTGGTCTTGTTCATTTTCCAGTTTCCCGCAATGTAGCATTGCCGCATAGTTTTCTCCTGTTTGCCGGTGTGTTTTCGCACCGGCGGTATAATGTCCGGCTACTTAAGGCCGGCGTTGTCCACTTGTTCGGAAAGGAGGGGCACCAGTTGCTTCTTCCGGGACACGATGTCGTTAAGCTGGTATATCCCCTCGTCCTGCTTGGGCAGGGCCAGGCTTTGGAGGAAATCGCCCCTCCCGGCGATGAACAGCAGGCTGGTGAGGCGCACGATGTCGGTAACCATGAGGGCTGCGAACAGGGCTTTCCGGGTGCGCCGCTCGATCTCCAGCTCGTCCAGGAATTCCTTCTTTCGGGACAAAATATCGTTGGAGTTGTTCACCTCGATTTGACTCACCGTCCAGATCAACGGGCTTCCGCTCCCGCCGTATTCCTTTATGTCCTGGTGGATCACTTCGCCGGCGCTTTTCCCGCCGATATTGCTGGCCGCGGTGATGATCTCCTGTCCCAGCTTTTGGATGTCCATGCCCGTCACGTTGGACAGGTACTCCGCAGTCTCCCGGTCCTCATCGGTGGTGGTGGCGGATTGCAGCATCAAGGTGTCGGCCAGAATCCCCGACAGGAGGATGCAGGCAATTTCCTTTTGGATGGGCACCCGGTTCTGGCGATACAGTCCGGCGATAAGCGTACAGGTGGCGCCCACGGGCTTGTTGATGAACGATATGGGATACCTGGTGGAGAAGCTTCCCAGGCGATGATGGTCGATCACCTCCTGGATGATGTAATTTTCCGCCCCCTCCAGCGCCTGGGGCAGTTCGTTGTGGTCCACCAGGATGAGCTCCACATTGGATTCCTGGAGGAGGTCGCTTTCGGAGATGATACCCACCAGCTTGCCTGCATCATTCACCACCGGGAGGGCGCGGCCAGGGGATTCCTGCAGCAGCGGCCGCACCTTGCGGATGGTGTCGTTCAGGTTCACCGGACGGATCTTCGCGTCCGCCATAGTGGACACCACCGCAGAGTAGGGTATGATCATCGCCGCCTCGCTGGAATTGTAGGGTGTCAAGAGCACGGTGACCCCTTTTTTTTCCGCCTTCTCCCGGAGTTCCTTGTCCATAGCCGCACCGGCGGAGAGGACGATCACCCGGACGCCCACGTCCACGCAGTGCTTTTGCACGTCTGGCCGGTCCGCACAGATTACCACCAGGTGCTCCGGGGTCTGTTCCGCCACGGCTTTTTTGAAGGTATCCAGCCCTGCGGCGGAGACGATCACTACGCATTTAAAAATTTCCGCGTAATTGAAGGTGAGCACCGCCTGTGCGGAAAGAGTCTCGGCGATGAGCTTCACACTGGTGGAAAACAGGGCTTCCCGTTCGGGATTCACCACCTGGAGGTTGTTTTTCACAAAGGCGTTGTAATGCAGCAGCGAACGGTACTTCCCTTTTTCGTCCACTATAGGCA
>JAITMZ010000195.1 GCA_031290725.1 Spirochaetaceae bacterium | reverse complement strand
GCGCCGAAGCCGTTGTCGATGTTGACCACCGAGATTCCCGGCGCGCAGGACGTGAGCATCCCTAGGAGCGCCGAAAGCCCGCCGAAGGACGCGCCATAGCCCACGCTGGTGGGCAGGGCTATCACCGGCGCGGACACCAGCCCCGCGATGACCACGTTGGCCGAGCGTATCTCGTCGAGCCGCGCGAACAGGCGGTGGATGCCCGCCACGCCCACGTCGCTCATCAGGACAGCCCGGCTCCCGAAAAACTCCGCGCACAAGAGGGCTTCCCGGGCTGCGGGCAAGTCGGAGGTGCCCGCGCAGACCACGGCGACCTTCCCCGCCGCTTCCCCGGCAACGACCCCAATCGTGAGTACCCGGGACAGGCCGTCGTAGCGGGCCTCGGGGAAACGCGCGGCTATGCGGGCCGCCAATTCGGCTTGGGCGCGGGTGGCCAGCACGGGGATATGCTTTTCCCGCATCCGGGCGATGATTTCTTCCGACTGCTCCACGGTTTTTCCCGCGCAAAAGACCGCTTCGGGGTAGCCCGTGCGCTCAGCTCGGCTTTCGTCCACCACGGCGAAGCCCAGGTCCAATCCGCGGTCAGGCGCTTGCAAGGGGCGACTCCTAGACGCGGGCGACTTTGACCCGATATCCGACTGTATGGGCTTCATTATTGGATCCTTCACCGGCGCTTGACCGATGAGAAGAGTATATCATAACGGCAGAAAAAAGTCAATACAACCATTGACTTTTTTTTCCGCCCCGGGTATCATGTTTCCATGGATTTATCCCACCCTGTTCCAACGCACCCCAGACTGCGGCAGACGCTCATCGTCTTTGCGGCGGTGGTTTGTTTTACCGCCTCGTTTTTGGTATTCCGCCTGACCCGGCCGGGGACTCGCTGTATGTTTTATTTTCCATCCTTGGATGACGGCCGCCTGTGTTCTGAGGTACGCTTTTTGCCCCAAAAGCCCCCCCAGGGAAACATCCGTTTTTTTGTGGACGAGCTCCTTCTGGGACCCCTCACGTATCGCTACGGAATGCTTTTCTCTCAGGGCACCCGGGTCGGAATATGCGTCCTGGAAGGCGGGGTGCTCTATCTGGGTTTGTCCCTGCCGAGCCTCTTCCCCCAAGGAACCGCCTGCCCCTTTGAACAGTCCGTGGAACTCCTGGAGAAAAACATCCGATCTAATTTTCCGGCGGTGAAGTCGATAAAATTACTGTTGAACGGAAAAGAAGTGCTTTGGCGGCTTGAGTCTGCCCGCCAGGGATGAGGAAAGCACCGCCGATACGATGATAATGCCGCCGATAACGGCCCACAGGTCAGGCCGCTCCCCGGTGACCACAAAGACCCACAGGGGATTGAGCACCGGCTCGATGGTACAGGTGAGCATAGTACGGACCGCGGTGACGCGCTTGATGCCGTAGGAAAAGAAAAAGGATGCGCAGCCTAGCTGCACGATACCCATGAAGAGAATCACTGCGGTAGATGTGGATGTGAAGACCGGGGGATGGCGGATGGCGAAAGGCAGCGCAAAGGCCGTGCAAATGATGTGGGCCAGCGCCATGGAATCCGCAGGGTTTGCGTTTTTTTGCAGGCGCATGAACACCGAGTGGGCGCCGAAGGTTATGCCGGATATCACCGCCAGGATGTCGCCGGTGATGCCCCCGCCGGAAAGACCGTCCTTGAAGAATATGCACAAGCCGATAATCACCGCCGCCAGGGCAAACCAATGTTCCCGGCGCGGCTTTTCGCCGGCCAAAGCCCAGCCCAAAAGGGCCGCCCAGATGGGCGCACCGTATTGCAACAAAATCGCGTTGGCCGAAGTGGTGTGCTTGTTGGCGGTCACAAAGAGGAGCATGGTAGCGGCATAGACGATACCGGAAGCGATAAAGCAGGGGGTTATCGTCACCCCGCCGGGGGCACTTTTTTCCCTGACGATGGGGCGAATGAGAATAAGAAAAATCGCTGCCAGCATGCTCCGGCCGCCGGCGATCACCAGGGGATTCCAGTCCAATAACTTGATGAACAGGCCGCTGGTGCTCCACAGAATAGCACAGACCAGGATCGAGAGTTGTCCCTTGGCGCTTTCGCTCATCAGGCCGCGTCGTATCCCTGGTCGGTGATGGCGGCCTTGATTTTCTCCAAATCTGCGGGTATTCCGCCGTACTCAAAGCTGGCGGTACCGTCCTTCAGACTCACCGTCACATTTTTTACCCCCGGAACGAGCGAAACCGCCTTGGTCACCGCCGCCACGCAATGCTGGCAGGACATCCCCGCTACTTTCAGTGTTGTTTTTTGCATACAACCCTCCATATAAAATAAATATACCCTCTTTATCAAAAAATGTCCAGTACTTGACGTTATTTTTTTTTTGTAGTATTATTGGGACAGTTTATTTTGGAGGTTTTTATGGCTGTAAGCAAGAACGCCCGTACCACCGTGGCGACCCAAAAATTTAGCTGCAATTGCGGCGGTGAAGTGGTGATGAAAACCATGTTTGAAAACGGAAAGATGAAGAATATCGCCGAATGCAACAAGTGCAAAAGAGTTGAACGCCGACCCAGTGATTTCAAATAAGACCGCCGCACGGGTCTTGTTCGGGCTGCCGGCACTTTTTTCCTCATTTTTTCGCGCACCTTTGAGCGCGGGTGTTTTTTTTATCCTCGCCCTGCTCGCCGCCTGTACCGTCCCCACGCCTGAATTGGGCGAGGATGAAATCACGGCGCTGGCGAAGGAAGGCGTGGAGGCGCTGGTGTCCCGCACGGTGAGCAAGCCCTGGCGCGGCGAGGAGTATGTTCCCGGCAAGGTGAGCGGCACGTGGCGCGGGGCAATCAGCGCGGACCCCAAGACCTTCAACCTGCATCTGGCGGAAGTGGACGCCCCCAGCGCCGGGATTATCGCGCCCCTGCACGACTCGCTTCTGGACTATGACAACGTGTCCCGCACCTGGGAGCCCAACTGTGCCTCCGCGGAAATCGTGACCGACCAAAAGGCAGGAACACTGTCGGTGGTCTACACTCTCAGGGACGACCTCTACTGGAGTTTCTATAATTCGGACCGCAGGGTGAAGGTTACCTCGGACGACGTGGTGTTTTGGTATGACGAAATTGTGGGGGACGCGGCGTTCGACAGTTCGGGTTACGGAGGGCAGTTTATCGACATGGGCGGCGGCGAACGTGCCCACATCGACATCGAAAAACTGGATGACCGCCGCTTTGCCTTCCATTTTCCGCGCGTGAGTGCGGACCCGCTGCTGTCCACCAACATGGACTTTGGGCCCCGGTTTATCTATGAGCCAGCCAAGCAATCCGGGGGGGCGGCGGGCGTGGAGAAGGTGTCGGCCCTGTTCAGCGTGAATTCAGACCCGCGGGAAATTCCTTCCATGGGGCGCTGGTTTCTCATCGAATATTCCCCGGCTCAGCGGCTGGTTTACGCCCGCAATCCCGCTTACTGGGACAGGGACGCTGCCGGGGCCGCCTCCGCCTATCCCGAACAGATGATTTTGAGCATTGTGCCGGACGAAAACACCCAGTATTTGCAGTTCCAGCGGGGATCGCTGGAGACCGCATCGTTCCGGCCGGAAAACCTGGTGGATGCGGTGAACCGCGCGGGGGCTGCCTACACGGTGTTCAACGCCGAGGGGAGCCTGGGGGCCAGTTTGTGGTCGTTCAACCAGAATCCGGCAAATAAAGACAAGCCTTTCTACCGCTGGTTCATCCAAAAGGAAGTGCGCCAGGCCATGAGCTGCCTGCTAAACCGCGACCGTATCATCGAACAGGTATACCGGGGCCTGGGGTCGCCCAAGTACGACTTTTTCCCGCCGCCCAATCCGTACTATAATCCGGATATCACCCTGCCCTACCGCTACGACCCGGCCAGGGCGCTGTCGCTGCTGGAAAGCGCGGGGTTCCGGCGGGACGGGCAGGGCGTCCTCCGGGACAGCCGGGGCGCGGCGATGGAGTTTGACCTGTCCATCGCCGGAGACAGCGCCATCGCTTCGGACATGGCGTCGATTATCGCGGGCGAGTGCGAGGCGGTTGGTATCAAGGTGAACGTGCGGCAGTTGGATTTTCAGAAACTGGTGGACAGCCTCACCCGCAGCTTCGACTGGCAGTCCGTGTTTATCGGCCTGGGGGCAAACTATTTTCCCACCCAGGGCAGCAACGTGTGGCCGTCGACGGGCAACCTGCACCTGTGGCATCCGTTCCAGGAGAAGCCCGCCACCGACTGGGAGGCGCGGGTCGATTATCTGTACAACGAGGGGGCGCACACCATTAACCGCGCGAAAGCCCAGCCGGTCTGGGACGAATACCAGCGCATCATTTTGGAGCAGTGCCCGGTGGTGTATCTGGTGCGGGGGCGCGCCTTTGCAGGGGTGAACAACCGCTGGGATTTTTCCAACCTGTATTTTGACAACGTGCGCTCGCTGCAAACGGAGCGGGTGTGGTTACGCTAGGCCTCACGTAAGTACAGGCTTTTGAGTATTCCCCGCGCTCATGTGCGGGAGTCGAATAGTTTTTGTTGGAACGTCTTTTACAATTACAATGGTATATTCCCGTGTTTTTTGACTATCCGTTGGGTAAAGGTCATGTTTTCAAGCAGGTTGAAGCAGGCGGCCACTTTTTTGCGGGTCCCCACCGGCCAGATTATCTCGCTGACGTAGCCGCGTTCCGCGACGGTGCGGGGCGACATCACCTCCCGGCGGTATTCGGCAATTTTTTCCTGGATAAACCCGGCCTTGGTTGGGTCGCGCATTTCTTTGGCGTAGAGGATCTGCACCGCCCCCTCGGCCCCCATCACGGCGATCTCCGCCTGGGGCCAG
>JAITMZ010000189.1 GCA_031290725.1 Spirochaetaceae bacterium | reverse complement strand
AAGGCGAAGATGCCCGAAAGGTCTTCCAGGAAAGCCGGGCCTTTTTCCAGATAGAGGGACAGGATGACTTCGCAGTCCGACTGGGTTTTGAAGCCGTACCAGGGGGCGTGGCGCTTCCGAATCTCCTGGTGATTGTAGATTTCGCCGTTGGCGGACAAAATGACGTTTCCGTCGGGGCTTACCAGGGGCTGCTTCCCCGACAGGGGGTCCACGATGGAAAGGCGCTCATGGCAGAGGATGGCGTTTTCCCCGGTATACACCCCGGACCAGTCCGGCCCCCGGTGACGGATTTTCTTGGACATCTCCAAGACCTGGTTCCGCAATTCCTCGCTCAAGCCGTCTTTGACCGGCACCGAAGCGGTTTTTAAGTTAAATGCGCCTATAATTCCGCACATATCGTCTCCTTCAAAATAGTATCCAACACGGCGTTGACAAACTTAAAAGAATCTTCGCCGGAAAACTCCTTGGCCAAATCCACCGCCTCGTTGATCACGATGGTGGGATGAATATCCCGGTTATACAGCAGGGAATAGACGCTCATCCTGAGGATGGCCAAATCCACCCGGTTCACCCGGTCAAAATCCCAGTTTTGCAGGTGCTTTTTTATCAAAGTGTCGATTTCCTCGCTATGCTCAATGGTGCCGGCGGCAAGGAGGCGCGCAAAGGCCGCAGTCTTCTCGTCGATTGGGGAATCCGCCCAGGAAAAACTCAGGATATCTTCGATAGTACCGAATTCCCCCTGCCCCACCGCACCCCAGGCATAAATCCCCTGGAATGCCAGGATTCGTCCCACCCGCCGTGCCACGCCGCTACCAGTTGATCAGCAGGTCGTCCAGGGCCTTGTCGGTTTTCAGCATCTTGTAGTTCGCCGGGATACGCAGGCTCTTGGTGATATCGTTGATGGCCTCTTGCATGAAGGCCGCCTGCTTTTGCTGCCCTAAATTTTCCCGGATGTATTCGTACACCGTGGTGGTGGAATCGGGTCCTATCACGTCGCTTAAGGTGAGCATCTTGGCGGGATATTTTTCCTGTATCTGATAAAACTGGAAATCGTTTGGGGTTTCGATAATATCGGAGATGAATCCAATGTTCCGGTTAAACAATTCCGAAAGCTGCTCCGGCGACACGTGGAGCTGTTGGCTGGCCTCCGGGGTGCGGCTCACCAGAATATCCCCAGCCTGGAGACCGGTACTGTCCTTGTAGCGGATTTTTAGCGCCGCCGGGGTGGCCTTTTTGTCCTTCAGCTCCGCATATACCCCGGTAATTTTGTTCCGCGCATCCGCACCCTTTGGGATGAGCACCAGGAAGAGCTTGCTCATTTCGCTTTGGATAAAACGGCTCTGGTTCATGGCAAAAAAGTCGCGGATTTCCTTGTCCGTAGGGGTGGCCTGCTGCTGCAATTCACCCTGCTTCTGCTGTATCAGATAGCGCCGGGCCAGGAGCTGGCTCTTCAAATACGCCTTGTATTCCGCCAGATTCATGCCTATCTCGCTGCGGAAATAATCGTCCAGAGATTTACCGGTTTCTTCTTTTATAAGTACCGCAAATTCCTGTTCGGTGATCGGCCGGCCAAACTGCTCGGAGATACCCCCGACAAAATACTGGTCCACCTCCTGACCGGTCACGGTAATTCCCGCTTTTTGCGCCGCCTGTACCGTCAGGCGCTCGTCGATCATGGCCTCCAGGATGGCCTTTTTTTGCTCCACTGAGAGAGCCGGGGGGGCCACCCCCTGTTTTTTATACATATCCACCCGGGCCTTCAGTTGCCGCAGGGTAATCTGCTCGGTGGGGCTCTGGAGGGTGATCATCGCCAAAGGCTGTAGGTCAGCCTGGGCACTCCCCAAAACAACGAAAATCGCCAGGAACAGCAGGGAAAAGACTCTTTTTTTCATCAATAAACCTCCATCGTCACACAGGACACTTTCATTACGCAATAACGGCCCGGATCCGCCGGACCCCCGCAGAGGAGGACTGCTCCTTCTGTATCTTGAACGTGCCGATGGTTCCGGTATGTTCCACGTGGGGGCCGCCGCACACTTCTTTTGAGAAATCGCCGATAGTATATACCTTTACTTTGGATTCATATTTTTCGCCGAACAGGGCGGTGGCGCCGTACTTTTTTGCCGCTTCCAGGTCCATCACTTCCATGGTTACCGGCAGGTCACGCTTGATTTGCTCGTTCACAATTGCTTCTACGCACGCGATTTCGTCCGCAGTCAGAGGAGCGGAGTGGGAAAAATCGAAGCGCATACGCTCGGCGGTGATGTTGGATCCCTTCTGGGCGATGTGATCCCCCAGCACCATGCGGAGCGCCTTTTGCAGCAAATGGGTGGCGGTGTGATATTTGGTGGTAATTTCGCTGTGGTCGGCAAGCCCGCCCTTGAACACTTGCTCGCTCCCGGCGCGGCTCAGCTCCTGGTGCTTTTTGAAAGCCTCGTCGAATTCCGAGCGGTTCACCTTGAGGCCGTTTTCGACGGCCAGCTCCTCGGTGAGCTCCACCGGAAAGCCGAAGGTGTCGTAGAGCCGGAACGCTACCCGGCCAGGGATGATTTTGGCGGGATTCTTGAGCAGATTGGGCAGCAGTTTTTCAAATTCCGCCTCGCCCTTTTGCAGTGTGTCAAGGAATTTCTCTTCTTCACGGTTCATTTCTTCTATTATATAGGCACGGTTTTGTTCAAGTTCGGGGTAGGGGCCCTTCATCTGGGCGATGAGCACCTCCGCGATGGGCGACAGGAAGGGCGCGCCGCCGGTCATGCTCACTCCCAGCTTGCGGCCGTGGCGCACCGCGCGGCGGATGAGGCGCCGGAGCACATACCCCGCGCCCACGTTGGCGGGACTCACCGCTTTTGGGTCGCCCAGGATAAACGTGGCGCTTCGGGCGTGGTCGGCGATGATGCGCAGGGAGCGGTCTTTTTCGCTGTCGCCGCCGTAGCGATAGCCCGACGCTTTTTCTATGGCCGCCAGGGTGGAGGCGAATATCTCCGTGTCGTAGACGGACTTTTTGCCGGTGAGGATGGTGACGGTGCGTTCAACGCCCATGCCGGTGTCTACGCAGGGGCGCGCGAGGGGGATATAGCTGCCCTGCGCGTCTTTGTTGTACTGCATAAACACGTCATTCCAGATTTCAAGCCAGCCGCCGCAGGAGCAGCCGGGTTTGCAGCCAGGACTACAGGGCTTTTCGCCCACGTAGTAGAACATCTCCGAGTCCGGGCCGCAGGGGCCGGTGGTTCCCGCAGGGCCCCACCAGTTGTCTTCCCGGGGAAGGTAGGCGATGCGGTTTTCCGGGATGCCCAGGGATTTCCACACTCTGGCGGATTCATTGTCCGGGGGAATGTCCGCGCTGCCATTGGTGCCTTCTTCGCCGGCGAAGACCGTAACCGCCAGCTTTTCCACCGGAATCCCCAGCCATTTGGGGGAAGTGAGAAACTCGAAGCTCATTTTGATGGCCCCTTCCTTGAAATAATCCCCCAAAGACCAGTTTCCAAGCATTTCAAAAAAAGTAAGGTGGGATAAGTCGCCCACGGCGTCGATGTCGCCGGTACGGATGCATTTTTGATAGTCCACCAGGCGCACGCCGGCCGGATGCGGCTCGCCCATCAGGTACGGCACCAGCGGGTGCATACCGGCGGTGGTAAAAAGCACCGTGGGGTCGTTTTCCGGGAGCAGGGACTTGCCGGAAATCTCCGCGTGCCCCTTGCTTTTGAAAAACTCAATATATTTTGTCCGTAATTCCGAAGCTGTCATAGGATAATCATACGAAGTTTTTTACAAATAGTCAAGGGCTGCGCAGCATTTTTATTAAATTTTCATATGTGCAAAAAAAGCGATATTTTAATCTCTTGGGGGTTAATTTTGGGGGCATTTTTCTTGTAAATGAAAATTTCTGGTACAACTCAGATCTCTATTGACTTTTTTTTTCAATAGTATTATATTTCATAATAGTTCCTATTAGTGATAAATTTATTCGCGAAATATGCGCTAAATTACAGTCGCGCGGACTTAAAACGCAAGGAGTGATTATATGACAAAGAATTTTATTAACCTGGCTTCCGCCAGAAGGACTATTTACGCTCTTGGAAAAAATCTAAAAATTTCCAAGGCGGAAATTGAAACGATTATCAAGGATGCGGTTAAATTCGCCCCCAGCGCGTTTAACAACCAGACCGTGCGGGCCGTGCTGCTCTTTGACAAGCGGCATGATGAACTTTGGGACATTGTGATAGATTGTTTGGGCGCCAAAATTGCCGACGAGGATGCAAAAGAAAAATTCCTATCAAAAATTGGCGCGTTCCAGGCGGCCTATGGGACTATCCTCTATTTTACCGACAGTTCAGTCGTCAAACAATTTGAACAGCAGTTTCCGCCATACGCGGTCAACTTCCGGGACTGGTCGGAACAGGCCCAGGGGAACGCAAACTATGCGGTGTGGCTTGCCCTGCATGAGAACGGCATCGGCGCTTCATTGCAGCACTATAATCCGGTAATTGATGACGCTGTCCGCAAGGCGTATACCATTCCTGAACACTGGATACTGCGGGCGCAAATGCCCTTCGGCTCAATTGAAGCAGGCGCGGGGGATAAAACGTTCATCGCCGACAGTGAACGCTTCATGGTTCTATCGTAAACTGCCCGGCGAGGGGGCGGCCAAAGCGGCGATGAGCTTCCTCTACGTACCCTGAATTATTAATTCGCGGCTTGATACGCTGCAATGCGCCGTTGATTAAAAATATACCCTGTGGTATACTTCCCCTATGACTATTATACTGGGTATCCTGTGTTTGGGCGTACTCATCTTTATCCATGAGGCCGGGCATTTTGGAGCTGCGCGGCTTGCGGGAGTCACCGTGGAGAGCTTTTCCCTGGGCATGGGGCCGGTGCTGGCCCATCGGACATGGCGAGGCACGGACTACCGGATTTCTCTGCTCCCCTTGGGAGGCTATTGCGGCATGAAGGGTGAAAAAGATTCCCCCGATGATGCCCGGGGAGATGCGGATTCATTCTACGGTGTCCATCCCCTGCGGCGTGCCGCCATTGCCTGTGCGGGACCCTTGGCTAACTTGATGTTCGCGGTGATCGCTTTCATCCTCATCGCTTTGATAGGCTACGTCTACTATTCGGCGGATACCCGGGTTATTTTGGCTGACGAGCTCTATCCCAATATGCCCTCGGCGGCCCGTGAAGCAGGACTGCGGACCGGCGACCGTATCCTCACTGTTCACGGAGTGGCGACGGAGACCTTTTCGGATATTTCCCGTGAAGTGGCCCCCCGGCCCGGCGAAAAACTGCACATCCTGGTGGACCGGGAGGGCCGGCGGCTGGACTACACGGTGGTGCCCGGGTTCGACCCGGAGACATTGGCCGGAAAAATCGGGGTGGTCAACTGGGTGGAACCGGTGGTGGCGGAGGTACAGCCGGGAAGTCCTGCGGAAAAGGCGGGGTTCAAGCCGGATGATCTGATCCTTGCGGTGGACGGGATGCCGGTGCGGAACACGGTGGATTTGCAGAAAAACATGGCGGACAAAACCGCCGCCGTCATCAGCTTTCGGCGCGGGCCGCACGAGCCGGAAACGGCGCGGGTCGTTTTTGATAGTCCGGAGCAGCGGCTGGGACTGGGTTTCACGGTTCCCCGGCACCAGTCCCCGCCATACACAGCGGCCCAGGCCCTGAAACGCGGGGTAAGTGAAACCTGGCAGGTCATCCTCCT
>JAITMZ010000196.1 GCA_031290725.1 Spirochaetaceae bacterium | reverse complement strand
TTTTTAGAGGTGTCCATAAGGAGATACGTATATGTCAAACGCAGTACTGTTGTTTAAGTTTGAAGACCAATATCGCCCCCCCCTGGAGGCGGCTCTGGGCGGCAGAAAGGCCGTGTATGTGAAAAACGAGACGGATCTGAGCGAAGCCGACGTTCGGGACACGGAGGCCATCTTTGGTCTGCCCAATGCGGATACCCTGTCGCGCTATCCCAAACTCAAATGGATACAGCTCATCAGTTCCGGCACGGATTACCTGAACGGCAAGGTGCCCGCCGGAGTGACCGTCACCTGCGCCACCGGCGCTTACGACCAGTCGGTATCGGAATGGATACTCGCGGTCACCGTGGCGCTCACCCGGAAGCTCCATCTTTACCGGGACGAACAGAACAAAGGGGAATGGAAACCCCGGGGCAAGATTGGTTCCATCAAGGGCGCGGTGATCCTGGTGATTGGGCTGGGCAGCATCGGTAAAGCCTATGCGGCGAACATGAAGGCCCTGGGTGCCTATCTCATCGGCATGCGCCGCACCCCCGGGGCCAAGCCCGATTGCGTGGACGAGATATACACCAGCGACCAACTGGACCGGATTCTCCCCCGGGCTGACGTGGTGGTCTCGGTGCTGCCCAACACAAGCGCCACGGAACGCCTCTTTGACCGGGAGCGCTTTGCCCGGATGAAACCGGGAGCCTTCTTCGTAAACGCCGGTCGGGGACCCGCGGTAGACATCGACGCCCTGTGTGACGCCCTGGAAAGTGGCATCCTGGGCGGCGCGGCGGTGGATGTGACCGACCCCGAGCCCCTTCCGGCGGGCCATCGGCTGTGGCGCACCGAAAACGCCCTGATCACCCCCCATGTAGCGGGCGGCTTCTGGTTGCGGGAAACCTATGAAAACATCGTCAACCTGTGCGTCACTAACGCCGGGCGCTACGCAAAGGGTGAACCGCTGGAAAACCTGGTGGATTTCACCATAGGCTACCGGAAAAAAACAGCATGATTACAGTCAGCGGCCTGTCGCTCAAATTCGGCGACCGGGTCCTCTTCAAAGACGTAAACCTCAAATTCACCCCCGGCAACTGCTACGGCATTATCGGCGCAAACGGGGCAGGAAAATCCACGTTCCTCAAAATCCTCTCGGGCGAGCAGGAACACGACGCCGGCCAGGTAAGCACCGGCGCCGGGGAACGCATGGCCGTGCTGCGCCAGGATCACTTTGCCTTTGACCACTATTCCGTGCAGGACACGGTGATGACGGGCCACCCCAAACTCTACCGGTGCTGCAAAGCGCGGGAAGAAATATACGCCAAGAGCGACTTCAGCGAAGCCGACGGAAACCGCGCCGCGGAGCTGGAAGGCGAATTTTCCGAGATGGGCGGATGGGAAGCGGAGAACCAGATACAGCAGATGCTCTCCGGCCTGGGGCTGGAGGAGGAATTTCACGACAAGATGATGTCGGAGCTGAGCGAAGCCCAGAAGGTGCGGGTGCTTTTGGCCCAGGCCATTTTCGGCGAACCGGAACTGCTGCTCCTCGACGAGCCAACCAACGGGCTTGACCTGGAGTCTATCGGCTGGCTGGAAGACTTCCTGATCGACTTTCCCAACACGGTGATCGTGGTGAGCCACGACCGGCACTTTCTGAATGCGGTGTGTACCTGCGTGTGCGACATCGACTACGGCAAGATAAGCCTGTTCAGCGGCAACTACGACTTTTGGTACCAGATGAGCCAAATCATGCAGCGCCAGGCAAAAGACCAGGCCAAAAAGCGGGACGAAAAGATGAAAGACCTGCGGGAGTTTATCCAACGGTTTGCCAGCAACGCCGCCAAAAGCCGCCAGGCAACCAGCCGCAAAAAAGTCTACGATAAACTCGCCCTGGAAGAGCTGTCGGTTACCACCCGCAAGTTCCCCTACGTGCACTTCAAGCCCGACCGGGAAATCGGCAACAACGTGCTCCGGGTGGAAAAACTGAGCTACACCGGCGGCCCTGCCGCAAAGGGCGAAAAGAACGGAACCGCCGCGAACGGAAAAATCACGCACCCGCTTCTCACGGATTTTTCCCTCACCGTGAACCGCACGGATAAAATCGCCTTTGTGGGAATCGAACACAAGGCCAAGTCCGCGTTTTTTGACATCATCACCGGAACCCTCAAGGCGGACGCGGGCGAATACTACTGGGGGCAGACCACCTCCACGGCTTACCTGGCTCTGGACACCGCGTCCTACTTCGAGGAGGACTTGAACATCACCGACTGGCTCCGGCAATACTCCCCCGAACAGGACGACGCCTACGTGCGGGGCTTTTTGGGGCGCATGTTGTTCACCGGCGACGAATCGCTCAAAAGCGTGCGGGTGCTTTCAGGCGGCGAAAAGGTGCGGTGTATGCTGTCCAAACTGATGCTCTCCGGCGCAAATGTGCTGGTCATGGACGAACCCACCAACCACCTTGACCTGGAAGCCATCACCAGCTTGAACGAAGCCCTGGTGAACTTTCCGGGGGTTGTCCTTTTCAACAGCCACGACCACGAGTTTATCTCATCCATCGCCAACCGCATCGTGGAGTTTACCCCGGCGGGCTGTATAGACCGGATGATGAACTTCGACGACTACCTGGCGGACGAACAGGTACGGAAGCTCCGCATCGAAGCCTACGGCGCGGAGGGGGAGAAGATTCGGTTTTAAGGAAAACTCTCTGCAGGGCACTTCTAAAAACTTCAGTTTTTAGAAGTGTTCCGATTCACACTTACTAACGATCCCAAACGTGCCGGGCGTACCAGATGGCCAGCAGGTCGTACCACTTGCTCGTTGCGCCAAAGGTCAGATCTGTCCGGTACCATCCGGGGTAGCCCGCCCCGCCGGTGGAGGTACTGGGGGCGCCGCAGATTGTGATGCCGTAGGGGATCCTGGCACCGTCATACGGGATGTTCAGACGCCCTGCTTCACCGATCCCTCCGCTGTTCCATGAGCAGACAATCGCGCCCCGGAGAGCCGCAGTCAAGTCCTTCGCCGCCTTTTCCATTTCATCCCAGCGTCCGGGATTCGCACCGCCGCCAACTTGGGGCGCAGCGGACAGCGCCATCTGTTCCGCGAAGATCCCCAGGTCGTACAGCCAGGTAAAGGTGCCGGAATACCCTGCCTGGGTGGAACGCAGCAACAGGGCCGACGCATCCAGGTACGTCAGAGAAAGGGGCGTGCCGGAGGAGCTGATAAAAACCTGTCCGAACTTATGCAGGTCCCCCTGTTTAAGGAGCAGGGCAGCCAAAATGTCCAGTTTTGCCCGGACATTTTGAACCTGCGCCAAATCGATGCAGGTCAACCCCCGGGATTTCACCGCGGCATACTCCTTTTTATAATCGGACACCAGTCGTTTCCCAAGGGCGGTTATATCCATCTCCGGAGTGAGACCGCCTATCAGAGTGGTATAGTTCATACCCTTTCCGGAAATAGCGCCCGGTGAAGCCACCGCATATTTTGCGAAGGGATATATTTCGTACGCATCCTCTAGGGACGCGCCCAAGCAAATATCAAATAAGACCAATCCGAGGTGATTCCAATAGCAATCATGGGGATTTTCCACAAAAGCGCCGTAAAAAGCCTGGGATACCTCTTTGGAATACATCAGGCTGTTGGTACCGGTGGTATCATCCACCATCATCGCACGGTTCACAGCGGCTGTCCGGGGACCCGCACCGTGGTCGCCGAATTGCAGCACAACGTTTTTCGCGGGATACCGTTTCTTCGCCCAAACCAGAAAGTCCGTCAGTGTTTTACCATCGCTCATATCCACTTCATTGTTTTGAATCCACTCGGCCGACCCCGTCACATCCACGGTGTAGACCCCAAGCTTGCCGGGATTTGTATCCGGCCCCAGTTCATAGAGCTGTGAATCCCCGGCACCGGCACCGTCCCAGAGCACCACCACGGATACGGCCACCTCGTTGGGAAGCTGATAAATCCCCGCCTCCATTTCGTTCAAATCCTGCCGGATGGAGGCTTGCAAATTATTGTCGCCGTCGAGGTACATGAGGAAGAGCCAATCAACCGGCATCGAACTTCTCACCGATTCCCACACGGCATACAAATGTATATTCGCCGAAGCGCCCCCGGAAAGATTGTACAGGGGACTGGTAGACCCGGCCTGGGAGGATGTGGACCAGCCCTTCAACCACCGAACCGATACGCCGGAACTCTCTGTGGGGCACCACACCTTCGGCGCGGTGATCTCCGCTCCGTGGACCACCACCGTGTTCACCGCCGACCGGGATTGGGCGTTCACAAAGGTACCGCTTTCGGAATGGAATGTCACCGTATAAGTTTTTGCGGAATCGCCGATTTTGGCGCATCCTATACCGATAACAAGACAGAGGACAAAAATAGGGAATAAAACCGCAAGGGTTTTCGATGTTTTTTTAACCACTGGCACGCAAAACTCCTCTATGCAAGTATCGGCAAAAAAAAATAAAATCTTACGGGGAAAAATCAGGATTTATCCTAAAAACGTATTCGGTTTCTTCGACTTTGCGGTTGAATTTGGAATTACTGTTCAGAACCAAGCTTTAAGCAGTTCCGCCCAGTTGGACGGCGGCTTGCCAAAGGCCAATTCAGTGGTATACCCCCCGAGGGCCGTTGGGCTTGTATGCCCTATAATCGTGAGGCCGAAGGGAATACCCTTGCCGTCATAGGGGATAGACCGGCTCCACGCGCAGACCACCGCCGCTTCCATGGCAGCTTTGACCACATCCACGGCGTCCGGCACAGGAGACCCGCTGTCCTCGCTCGCGGCACTTTTGATACGGTCCAGCATTGTCCCCAGGTCATACAAAGTCGCGCCCTTATCCATCACTAGTCCATAATGCGGATAACTGGTACTGTTCATGGCCGCATCCCTGTATCCTGTCCCTGCCGACAGTAACGAAGAGGCCAAAGCGTTGATTGTTGTTGCGAGAGCGTTCACCTGGCTCAAATCCACGCAGGTGAGCCCCGCAACGGCAGCGGCCAAGCTGGAATCGTTTTGGTAGTCCCCCTTATAGTCGTCCACCAATTTTATCCCCACGGTCTCGGGGGTGGAAGCCGCAGTGATGCCTCCGATAAGCTTCAGGTAATTGGAGCCCGCCGCAGGAATATCCCCCGGAGATACCACCAGGTACTCCGCAGTGTTCCGAAATTCATAGGCGTCTTCTACAGAAGCTCCCAGGCACACGTCCAGGAGCATCACGTTAATCGTCATACCGGCATCGGTTACGGCCTGGGCAAACTCGCCGCTCTTCATGGTGGTGCCGCCGTTGGTGTCGTCGGAGAGCATGGCCCGACCGCTGCGGTAGAGGGGGTTCCAGTACAGCGCCCCGTCGAGTGAGCGGGCGCTCCGGGGGCCTGCGCCGTGCCCGCCGGTGATCAGCACCGTGTACTTCGCATCGTAGCGGCTATCCGCCCATTGCAAAAAACGCGTCAATATCTGAGGGTTGCTCATGTCCAGTTCATAACGGCCATCTATCTTGAGATCGGGAGACAGCCCCGTATCCTTAAAAAATCCGTACTCCGGATCGGACATATTAAGGGTAGCGGGCAGTCCCAGGGCAGAAGCGTTGGTGTCCGGCCCCAGTTCATACAGGGCCGTATGGGGATGATTGCCCCCATAAATAGGTGAGCCGTCCCACAGGGCCGCCACCTTAATGCGCGCCGACCCGTCGGATTGATAGAGGCCGGCTTCCATTTCATTCATATCGGCCCAAATGGCGTCATTGAGGTTGTTGTCGGCGCTCAGGTAGGCCAAAAACAGCCAATCGGTCTCGACTCCGGCACTGACATCCCTCTCTTCCCAGACCGCATAAAACTCAGTGCCCTTTGATGCGTCCAGGGGAAAAGAAAGAATGGTCATGTCGGCAACATATATATAGGGATTTTCGTCCCCAGGAAGAGGGGGAACAGTGGTCCATCCCTTAAAATCCCAATACTTCGTTTTATCTGTGTGGTGGAAGTACATCTTGGGGCCAGCGGAGGCAGCGGACACACGGGTGGTGAACACCGGGTCATTGGAATCCACAAAGGTACCGCCGCCAGCATGAAATTTTAAGGTATACCGGAGTGCGTTTTCCAGCATTGGGCTGGTGCAAGAAGCGGCCGTGAAGGCAAAAACCGCTATTCCCAGCAGTGCAGCCGGGTTAGGGAGAAAAAAATGTGTCCTTTGCATTAGTCCTTGCACCACCTACTCTTAATATATATTAATTTCGGCATTTTGTCAAGAAAAACCAAGCGAAAAGCCAGTGAAAAATTTAAAAAACAGTGAAAAACAGTTGCCATAATCGGCACGGCGTGATATAGTATAATCACTATAAATTGGAACGCCTCAAAAAATGAAGTTTTTAGAGGTGCCTTGGAATCAGAGGAATTTTAAATGGCAAAAGAGTTTCTGCCCTATGACACGGTGCGCAACAATTCGATCAAGCTGGCCCATCGTATTTTGCAAGACGGCTTCGTCCCCGATGTGATCTACGCTTCCCTACGGGGGGGTGCCTATATGGCCAACGTGATCAGCGAGTATTTCAAGATCGCCCGGCCGGTGGACAAGGGTCATCCGGTCCTCTATGCGGCAGTGGTGTCCCATTCGTACACTAATATCCACGCCCAGGGAAGCGTGATGGTGGACGGCTGGACATACAACCCGGAATACCTCCGCACCGGCGACAAAATCCTTCTGATCGACGACATCTTTGATACGGGATTCACGGTGAACTATCTGACGGATATCCTCATCAAACGGGGCATCCCCCGGCGGGACATCAAGGTGGCGGTCCACGACTACAAACATTTCACCAACCTGCCGGAGCAGCTTCCCATCCAGCCGGACTACTGGTGCCGTAAATTTGTAATTGACCAGGAAGAAGACAGCCGCTGGGTCCACTATCTGAGCCACGAGCTGGTGGGATTGACCTCCGATGAGCTGGAGGAACACTACTACAGCCAAGACCCGGATCTGCGGGAGGCCATGGAGGCGATCTTTGCAGTGCGGGATCGATGAGGCGGGACGCGGGTGCCTGGCGGGACCGGTAGTGGCCGCCGCCTGTGTGCTGCCGGAAGGTTTTCCAACAGAGATCTTAAAGGACTCCAAAAAACTGTCCCCCAGGCGCCGTCTGAAAATCAAAGGTATCATTCGGGGGTGCGCCCGGTGGGGAATTGGACTGGCGGACGAGAAGGAAATCGACGGCATCAACATCTTGCGGGCGTCATTGCTGGCGATGGAGCGGGCCTGGGTTGCGCTGCATCGGAGTTTTGCCGGGTCAGGGGTATGCCCGGAGGTGCTGGTGGACGGCCCCTACTGTCCGCCGGGGATTGACGCGCCCTGCACGGCCTGTGTCCACGGCGACGCCATCCACCCGCCCATCATGGCGGCATCAATCCTGGCGAAATGCGAGCGGGATCGGATCATGTGCGGCTATGACCGGCTGTATCCGCAATACCAATATGCCATACATAAAGGCTACCCCACGGCGCGGCACCGGGAACTTTGCCGAACCCTAGGCCCGTCACCCATCCAAAGGCTCAGCTTCACGGTACGGTAAGTACCCGTGTTCTACCCCACGCCAAGCCGCCAAGAAGAATTAGTTATTCTTTCTCTTCCCTTCGCGGCTTCGCGTGAGCCTCTTCCTTCAAGCAAGCCCCCGGCCTTGCGGTCAGGGGCTGTCGTTCAGTGTCGGCGTGAGTTTGCGCTTACGCGCAAACTCCAAGTGCCGCCGGCTGCATGGAGAAAGCGGCGATGCCGCCTACCACACAGCGGGCTCGCCCACAGGCGCTTCGACCTTGACTGAATCACCGGCGGGTTCCAGTACGAAAAAGCCGCGCTTTTTGGCGTAATCCCTCGTTGTCCGGGTCATCTTTATCCCCGCCACCGCGCCGTACAGCTTCTTGCCGCCAAGCAGGTTGTTTTGTGTGCCGGCCAGCTTTTTCATCCGCGTGATGTGCTTGTCAACATCGCCCACCGTCAGGTTCGTCTTCGCCTCGCCGATCAGCGCGATCGTCCCATTGAGCAGCAGCCAGTCAACTTCCGTAATCGGCCGCTTGGTGCCGCGCTCGTTTATTTCGACATTCCACAGCGCGTCATCAAAATCAAGCTTGTATTCCAAGAATTTCTTTAATAAGTCTGACGTGAGCAAGCCCTCGGCAAAATCGCCAATATCGTT
>JAITMZ010000050.1 GCA_031290725.1 Spirochaetaceae bacterium | reverse complement strand
GACCCGGTGAAATCGCTCACGCTGAGGCGCTGGGGCTTTTGTTAGCCTTGGTGCCGCGTTCTAACCTGCTGTGGGTGATGCTGTTCTCCGTCACGGTGTTTCTCCGGGTGAATAAGGGGGCTTTGTTCATCAGCCTTATTCTCCTGTCATTCCTGGTGCCCTTCGCGGATGTGGCCATCGAGGGCCTGGGTTACCTGATCCTGTCCCAACCGGCCCTGGTTCCCTTTTTTACCCGGCTTTATGAAACTCCCTTTGTGCCCTTCACGGCCTTCAACAATACCATGGTGGCCGGCGGCTTAACCGTGGGATTGCTCGCCTACGGGCCGGTGTTTCTGGCCGCCCGGATACTGGTGAAGCTGTACCGTAAAAAGGTACAGCCAAAAATTGCTCAAAGCCGTGCCTTCGCGGTGGCCATGAAGACGCCCTTTCTGGGGAAACTCATCCGGGTCATTGAAATCGGCGATTCCCTGAAAGGGTAATCCCTGAAAGAGTAACGGATACGGAGGATACACACCATGATTGACCAGAAACAACCCGACGGGGGAACAATATCACCCCAAGGGATGACGAAAAAACAGCAGAAGGAACTGAAACGGCAAGAAAAACTCCGCAAACAACGGGAGAAAGAAGCCCGGCGCGGTCCCTTCAATGTACCGGCGATTATCGGCGCGGCGGTGTTGATCATCGCCTTCTGCCTGGTTTTCATCGTTTTTCGGAACCTTATCGCCCGGCGGGTCATCACCGGCAGCCTGGAGAACGTCTTTCAGGCACGGGTGGAGATTCGGGATCTTGACGTAGACCTGCTCCACACCCGGTTCATGCTGGATGGCCTCACTGTGGCCAACAAGGATGAACCCATGCGGAACCTCTTCCAGGTGGGCCGCCTGGAGTTTTACTTCAACCTGAGCGCTCTCACCAGGGGTAAGGTAATCGCCGAAAATATGGAAATCACCGGGGTCGCTTGGAATACCCAGCGGGCCGCCTCCGGCGCTCTCCCCCGAAAGCCGAAAGCGGCGGATACTGCCCCGCCCAACCCGATGTTGCAGGCGATTCGCCAAAAGATCGACCAGGCGGCATCTCCGCTTTCCGTGGATGCGGGGATCAACACGGCAAAGAACCAACTGGATCCCCTGGCCTACCTTGAACGCGAGCGGGACGCCCTACTCTCCCCTGCCCTGGTGGACCGGGTGCAAACCGAGGTGCCCGCCCTGGCGGATAAATGGCAAAACACCCGTGGAAATGTAGAAGACCAGTATGCCCGGATTATGCAAGTGGTACAGCAGGTATCGTCCATCCGGGTGGATGCGATAAAAACGGCGGAAGAGGCGCAGGGGGCGCTCCGAATCGTGCAGGATGCGGCGGCGGCGGCACAGGACGCCCGTACCCTGGGAGAACGGCTGGCCAATAACCTCGGCACCGACGTCCAGACCGTCCGTATCCTGGCTTCCGATACTGAAAGCGCCCTGAATGTAGATTTAGCGCGACTCAGAAACATGGCGTCGTCCATCACATCCTTCAACCTGGACACCGGGAAGGCCCTGATCTCCGATGCGGTTTCTTCCTTTTTTATCACTACCCTGGGCGTGTATTATCCCTCTATTGTGCAGGGAACCGAGATTTACTCCCGAATAAAAACTGCGTCGGCGCAAAAACCCAGCCTCAAGGATAAGTCCAGTCAGGTGGAACGGCTGAAGGGCCGCACCATCTCTTTCGGCAAGACCTTGCCGCGCTTTCACTTCAAGAACGTGGCCATCTCCGTCTTTGACGAGCAAATCGGCTGGTCCCTGGGAGGCGCTGCGCAGAACATCACCGGCGACCCCGACGTGGTGGGAAAACCCGTTACCGCAGACCTCCGGGGCGCCCTGGGGGTCAAAGCCCTAGGCCTAACCGGCACTTTCGACGGCCGGACAAAAGCTGCGGAACCGGTGAACGCCGCCTTCAATCTGACGGGCTTCTCCTTGGCCATCCCCGCCACATCCACCGTCCCCGCCATTGGCGGCAGCCTAGCATTTACCGGTACGGCGATACACACCGCGGAGGGTGCCACTACCGTGCAAAGCAGCGTGCAGCTTCTGGATACCGCCATTGTTCCTCATCCCTTTGAACCCGCCTTTATCTCGGACATCTACGCCGCCACCCTGGCGGAGATACGGCAGGTTTCCCTGGAATTCCGGGCAACCTTTTATTTGGAGGCCTTCGATTTCGTCTTCTCCAGCGACGCGGACCGGGTCATCGCCGCAGCCCTGGAGCGCCAACTTAATGCCCAGATCACCCGGCTCCGAAATGAAGTGCGGGAAGGTGCCGAAGAATATATCACCGGCTTGCGCCAAACCTACTTGAGCGACCTGGCTGCGTGGACCGGCACCTCCGGGGACGTGGGGGACATGGTCGACAAGCTGAAAAACGCGGACAAACTGATAAGCGGCAAGCAGGCTGAAATCACCGCCCGGATGCAAAGCATGGCTGCCGAAAAAATTGATGCGGCCAAGACCGAAGCCGTGGACAAGGCAAAAAGTGCGGCTTCCGGCGCGGTGGACAAGGCCGCCGGGGCGCTCCGCAATCTGTTTTAAGGGAACGTGACGTGACCACGGTGGTGCTGGGTCTTGGATCCAATGTGGCCTGCCACGGAATGTGCCCCGAAGAAATTCTTCGGGCAGCCTGTGGGGTGCTTGCGGTAAGGCTCGGTGGTTTTCGCGCATCGTCGGTCCATCGTACCCGGCCTATGTACCGCCAGGACCAGGCCGATTTTTACAACCTGGTCTGCGTGGGAGCCTGGGGGGGCACGGCGGCGGAACTCCTGGCCTGGACCCAGGGGGTCGAGGCGGATTTTGGGCGGGATCGAACCCGGGAGATGCGGAACGGCCCCCGTACCCTGGACATCGACATCGAATTCTTCGGCGACCGGCAGATCCACACGCCGGAATTGACCGTGCCCCATCCCCGTATACTGGAACGGCCATTTGTGATAAAACCTTTGCTGGAGATTCTGGCCAATACTGCCGATGATTAAAATAAGGAAAATAAATGACAGAAAACACGATGGAAAACAGGACTGCACAGAATATCCTGGAGGAACCGCTGGAGATTCTCCTGCATCTCATCAGGAAAAACGATGTGAATATTTACGATATTCCCATCGCCAAAATCACCGAGCAGTTCCTGGATTACATCGGTTATGCGGTGACCCTGGATTTGGCTGACCTTGCCGACTTTTACTCCATGGCCGCCGACCTGATTCACATCAAAACCAGGATGCTCCTGCCCATGGAAGTGGATTTTGACGACGGCGATTTTGAAGACCCCCGCCGGGAACTGGTAGACAAACTCATCGAGTACCAAAAAATCAAAAAACTCACCGATTTGGTGGAAAATCGGATGGCGGAACAGGAATGGACCTTTGAGCGTGGAAAAGTGCAGCGGCTTTTGCCCTTTGAGGAAGAGGAACTCTGGCAGAAAGTAGACACCTGGACACTACTGCAGGACATGCAAAAGATCTTCATGCGCTACCGGGCCGCGGATAACGTGGATATTTTAAATCTCTACGAAAACATCACGGTGAACGAAAAACTGGTTCTTCTGGAAGAATTGCTTGAGCTGCGGCGGGAGTGTTTTTTCACCGACCTGCTCACCCATGAAGGGAACATGATGGATGCGGTATGCGCTTTCATGGCAATTCTGGAGGCGGTGCACGAAAAAACCGCGAGTATTTTTCAAAACCGCATGTTTGGCGACATAAAAATACGTGCCTATGGAGTATAATGTGTACACAGAAATGGCGCTTGTGGAAGCGATCCTGTTTATGGAAAGCGAACCCAGGGATGAAAATACCCTGGCACGGATTGCGGGAATTTCCCGGGACGTCCTGGAGGTTAGTCTGGAAAAACTCGCTGAAAAATACGAAGTGGAACATTCTGGCCTCTCCCTGGCGCACATTTCCGGCGGCTGGGCGCTGATCGTCAAAAAAGACTGCTGGGATTATCTCAAGGAACACTACGGTAAAAAAGAAAACCGGCTGTCCCGGGCCGCACTGGAAACCCTCACGTTAGTGGCGTATTCTCAACCCATCACCAGGGCGGAAATCGAGGCTATCCGGGGAGTTTATTCCGCAGACACCATGATCCGTCTGCTTCTGGAACGCAGCTTGATCCGGGAAGTGGGAAAAAAGGACGTGCCGGGAAAACCCATCCAATACGGCACCACCAAAGAATTTCTAAAATACC
>JAITMZ010000029.1 GCA_031290725.1 Spirochaetaceae bacterium | reverse complement strand
GCGCCGATGACGAAAAAAGTGTCCCCGCCGACCTTCTGAAGAGCGCCGGAGACGCAAAAAACGTCCCGTTCGACCTTCCGAAGCCCGGCAGAGACGCAAAAAACGTCCCCATCGACCTTCCGAAGGTGTACTGACACCCTCGAAAGCTCGACTGGCATCTTCCGAAGGTGTATTGATACCTTCCGAAGGTAGTCATCGACCCTCCGAAGGTGGTCATCGACCTTAGCAACACGTTAGTCAACTTTGACTTGCTTTTTGACGGTAAGGGTTTCCGTTTCGGTTTCCGTCGACGTGCTTTGCCGTTTGCTGCTGACGGGAAATTGTCGGCCACAAACAGGGCTTTTAATTCTTCCGCGGTGAATATGTCTGCTTTTTTGATTTTTCAATCGGCGGCAATGATCGCACATAATCCTCCGCCTGTTCGCGGTTTGTACATCCGGTACACGCCCGCTGTTTTTGATTGCCGAATTCATCCACAAAGTAGTAATACCATCGGCGAACCGTTTTTCCGTTTTTTAGTTTCCTCGGCTTACGAAAGACATGATAATCAATTTTTTTTCCTGGACTTGAGCGTCACCACGCCGTTGGTAAACACAAATTTTTATGTCTTTATGCAACAAAATACTTATCAATCGGGCAGGGGGGATTTGAACCCCCGACCTCTTGGTCCCGAACCAAGCGCGCTACCCCTGCGCTACTACCCGGTCGTAACGCTTCGCGTTACTTAACGAGTTTGCAGACGCAAACTCGGTCGCAACACCACGCATTACTTAACGAGTTTGTAAATACAAACTCAAGGTTAAAAAAGGCTCGCCAACTTTTGACGAGCCTACGGGAGCGACGGGACTCGAACCCGCGATCTCCGACGTGACAGGCCAGCGCGATAAACCAGCTTCGCTACGCCCCCGATGTTGTTAAGCATACTACGGGCGAAAAAAAATGTCAAGGGGTCGGCGGACATTTTGTGAAAAATTTCCACACAAAAATGCGAGAATCCCTCTATTTTTCCCCCAGTTCCACCGAACGCCGGGCCGCCGCCGCCGCCGCCGCGATGATCGCCGCGCGAAACCCTCCCGCCTCCAGCGCCTTCACCGCCTCAATGGTGGTACCCCCGGGGGAACAGACGCCGTCCTTCAGCACCGCCGGATGGGCGCCTGTTTCCAGCACCATGGCTGCCGCGCCCCGCAGGGTCTGGGCGGCGTAGACATAGGCTTGACTGCGGGGCATCCCCAGGCTCACCGCCGCGTCCGCCAGTGCCTCGATGAACACAAAACCGTAGGCCGGACCGGACCCGCTCACGGCGGTAACGCAGTCCATGAGACGCTCCTCCACCCGCTCCACCCTGCCTGCCCGGGACAGAAGCGATGACACCGTGTCCGCAGCCTCCCGTGAGGCATCGTCACTCGAATCTACGCACAGGGCGATCATCCCTTCTCCCACGGTGGCCGGGAGGTTGGGCATGAGCCGCACCACGGGCACGGGTATCCCGCCTAGCAATTTCCGGATCGCCGGAATAGACACCCCCGCCGCGATGGACACCAGTATCTTTCCCTGAAGATGCGGCGCGGTTTCCCGCACCACCGGTGCCAACTGCTGGGGCTTTATCGCCAGGAATATGACGCCGCACCGCTGGACCAGATCCGTGTTGGATTCCAGGGGAATCGCCCCCACGTCTTTGGCCACCGCATGGCATCGCTGGGCGGACAGGTCGGTAAAGCAGAGCCGTCCCCCTACACCCGTATCCCCAAGTCTGCTCGCTACCGCCTTCATGAGCGCCCCACCCATCATACCCGCGCCGATGAAACCCACCGTGGTGTTATCAAAGTTTGCTTCTGGCATATCAGCCTCCGATAAAAATATTGTGAGCACAATATACCACACTTCCGTCCTTTTGTGTACTCCCCACGCAGAGTTCCTGCACCCCCGTGCCCACCGTGGGACACCCCTTCCAGTCAGCGCCACCGCGCTTCGACTGCTTCGACAGGCTCAGCAACCGGGCTAGCGTGCGGTGCCTGATCCTGTCAAAGGCCGAACCCCTGTGTCCTCTGTGGGAAATTCTGAAAAGGGTGTCCCCCAGTGGGCACGGGGGACACGGAAAAAATCTCTAGGGATTCCGCACCTACTGCAAGCGCTGTACGAGATCAATGAGGGGAGAAAGCAGAAAAAAAACGTACAAAATGCAGGGAAAGTACTTGACAGTATTCAAAAAATGTACTACACTGGGGATGAACAAAGTGTTATCCTTATAAATGAGTGGGAGTCGTTCAAACGGCTCTTTTTTTTTAGAAAGCAAAAAGGAGCGCGAGAAGCACAGTGGAGTACATACCGCTTTCGGAAACGCCTTATTACACGGACTGTGTGCCGGTGGTGGCTGGTTTGGGGTATTCCCTGGTGGAGCTGCGGGTGGTCCGGCATCGGGGTTCTGTGCGGGTGACGGCGGTGATCGCGGACAGGGACCCGTCGGCAGCCATCGGTCTTGGGGACTGCGCGCGGGTGCACCGGGCTTTGGCGCTGCGCCTGGAAGCCCTCCTGGGGAACGAAGAGATCGCCATGGAGGTGACATCACCGGGGACTGATCGGGTAATCAAGAATGCGGCGGAATTCGCCCTGTTTCCGGGCAGACAGGTAAAAGTGTGGGACCGGGAAGCAGCGGACTGGATTCTTGGGGCCATCGCGGGTACCACGGACACGGCGGTAGTGCTGGCGGGGGAGAATGACCAACGGACTATTCCGTTTGAACATATTGCAAAGGCAAAATTAGGATAAGGAGACGAAAATGTCTGCAGAAATGGCTGAGGCAATTCATCAACTCGTACAAGACAAGGGAATGTCACCGGAGTCGATCCGTAACACGATTACGGAGGCGCTCAAAGCTGCGTATAAACGCAAATTCGGCACCACTGACAATGCGGTGGTAAAATTCGCCGACGATATGTCCGACGTGTCGATCTATTCCCGAAAAGTGATTATGGACGGCGTGTATGATCCCGCCACGGAGATTGAGCTGGAAGACGCGCTGCAGATGAGTCCGGACTGCGAAGTGGGAGACGAAATCGACATTTTGTTGGATCCCACCACCGATTTTGACCGCTCGGCGGTACAGACCGGCAAGCAGATCGCCAAGCAGTCCATGTCGGAAATCCAGAAAGACACCCTCTATGCAGAATACAAGGACAAGCTCAACGAAATTATTATCGGCTACTACCAGCGGGAGCGGAACGGCACGATTTTTGTGGATCTGGGCAAGGTGGAGGGGGTGCTGCCGGTAAAAAATCAGTCATCCCGGGAGGTCTACCACAAGGGCGACCGGATCAAGGCACTGGCCATCGACCTGAAAAAAACCGTTTCTGGCCTGCAGGTGATTCTTACCCGTGCGTCTCCGGAATTCGTCCGATCCATCATCGAGGTGGAAGTGCCGGAACTGTCGGACAAAACCGTGGAGATATACAAAATCGTGCGGGAAGCGGGGTACCGTACAAAGATTGCCGTGCTGTCCACCAGGGAAGACGTGGACCCCGTGGGGGCCTGCGTGGGATTGAAGGGCGTGCGAATCCAGACGGTGATCCGGGAACTGGAGGGCGAAAAAATTGACATCCTCAAGTTCGACAGCAACCCCACGGTATTCATCAAAAACGCCCTAACCCCGGCGGAAGTGAAAGAGGTGATCATCCTGGACGAAGACAAGCGGCAGGCCCTGGTCATCGTGGGGGAATCCCAGTTTTCCCTGGCCATCGGCAAGCAGGGGCTGAATGTGCGGCTGGCCAACAAACTTTCGGACTGGAACATCGACGTGAAGTGCGACACCCAGACCGAGGAAATCTCCGATCTGGTGTCCGAATCACGCAAGGCTGCGTCGGAGCTTTTCTCTACTGCGGAACCGACCGCCGGGAGAGGTGCCCCCGTGTC
>JAITMZ010000023.1 GCA_031290725.1 Spirochaetaceae bacterium | reverse complement strand
CCGGCCTTCAAGAACTGCGTGGTGAGCGGCCTGGTGCTCGCGGCGGACGGCAAGAAGATGTCCAAGAGCCTCAACAACTACACCGACCCCGCCGAGGCCCTGGACAAGTTCGGCGCCGATGCCATCCGCCTCTTCCTCATGCATTCCCCGGCGGTGAAGGCGGATGAGCTCAAATACAGCGACGAAGGCGTCCGGGATGTGATCAAGACCATCCTGCTGCCCCTCTGGAACAGCTACAGCTTCTTCGTGACCTATGCCAACATCGACCAGGTGACCGTGACCGTGGGGCAGAGCGGAGAGGGGGAGGTGAACCCCCTTGACCAGTGGATTCTCTCCGTGACCCAGAAGATGGTGCTCGACGTGACCGAGGCGATGGACGCCTACGATTTCTCCCGGGCCATCGACCCCCTCGTGGGCTACATCGACCAGCTCAACAACTGGTATATCCGCCGGAGCCGCCGCCGATTCTGGAAGAGCGACAGCGACAGCGACAAGGCCGAGGCGTACCGGACGCTGTACCGCGCCCTCAAGACCTTCGCCCTCACCGCCGCACCGGTGATTCCCTTTGTGACCGAGGCGATATGGCGGAACCTCCGCCTCCCGGAAGAGCTTGAGTCGGTGCATCTGGCGGACTTCCCGGTCTACGATGCAAGCCTCCGGGACGAGGGTCTGGAGTTCAAGATGGCCACGGTGCAGAAGGCGGTTTCCATGGGGCGCTCCCTCCGTTACCAGTTCGAGCTGAAGATACGCCAGCCCCTGAAGAGCGTGGAATTCGTCACCAAGAATGCCGACGAGCGGAAGGCCCTGCTGGAGATGGAAGAGAGCATCCGGGAGGAGCTGAACGTGAAGAAGGTGGTCTTCCACGAGCGGGAGGACGAGCTGGTGGAATACCGGGCCAAGGCTAACTTCCGTACCCTGGGCAAGATCCTCGGGGGGCGCATGCGGGCCGCAGGCGTTGCCATCGCCGCTCTTGACCAGGGCAGCATCCAGTCCATCCTCGACGGTGCCACCCTGACCCTGGAGGTGGAGGGCACCAACGTGGAGCTTGACGCGGACAAGGTGCTCGTGGAGCGCCTGGAAAAGGCGGCCCTCCGGGTGCTGAACGAAGGCACCCTCACGGTGGCCCTGGACACGGAGATCACCGAGGAGCTCCACAAGGAGGGCCTGGTGCGCGACCTGATCCGGGGGGTGCAGAACCTGCGGAAGGAAAGCGGCCTGGAAGTGACGGACCGCATCGTCCTCAGGGTGGGTGGTAGCCCCAGCCTCCAAGCCGCCTTCGAGCTATTCGCCGACTTCGTGGCCGCCGAGACCCTGTCGGTGGAAACCCGTTGGGAAGGAATGCTCCTCGGCGGCACGGAGATCGAGGCGGGGAAGGCGAAATGGCTGGCGAGGGTGGCGAAGGCGGGGTGACGCTTCAATAGTGCGGCGGCTTGGTGTGGGGCATTGGCTCCTCCAGCGATTCCCGCAGTTCCCGGTATTTACTCCGCAGCGCCTTGTTTTCGGCCTCAAGGCGCTCGATGCGTTTTTCCTGGGACAGGCCAACGTCCCCCAGTTGGACCAGGGTATCTTCGAGAAAGGCCAGTTTTGTCTCAATGGCGATGAGGCGGTCAGGTGATCCCAGCATGAGAGAGAGTATAATCACTATGCCGCATCTGGTCAAGTCGTGCCGGTAGGTACGAACGAGTTTGTGCAGCAAACTCTATAACAAGTCGCACCAATAGGTGCGAACGAGACAAGCAAACTCTTTGGCTGGCATCCTTCCCAGTCCAGCGCGCAAACAAGGCGGCCTCCTTACGAAGACCGCCCCTCGTGCCTCCATGTGCCTAAAAGTGATGGTCAATTCCGGCCCGCTTCATAATGCCGTTAGCGGTATGGCGGGAGTTAATTTCACCATCAATGGTAATAGGCAATTTGGTTATCGGGCTATCCCGTCGCACCAGTAGGTACGAACGAGTTTGCTATTGGTACTGCCATTACAAAGAACATGCCTATTGTTACACACGACACCAATATAGGCTTATATCAAGTTGACTGTATTTGGTAACGATATTTCACCTCCTCTATTTGACGGCAGGGGGAAAGAATTAAATGCTTCCTCTGTGTACTCTGTGGGAAATTATGAAGAAGGTGTCCCACGGTACAGGGCAACGAGCCCCGCAGTGCGGGGCGATGTTGCACGTCTATAGGAGAATAGTATGACACGAATGACCGAAGAAGAAGCGGACGCCCTGGACGAGGTTGCCGAAAACTACATCCTGACCCGTGCCGAAGCCACCCACCAGACTCCATCACAGATTATCGGCAAGATGGTCCGCAAGGAACTCGCCATAAGCGCATAGGCGCTCTCCGGCAAGGGAGGCGGCTTTGTTTATCGTCGGGATGGCGAGAATGCTTGCCAAAGGGTTCGCTCTGCAAACTCGTTCAAACCTACTGGTTTGACTTGTCAATACCGACAACATACTATATACTTACATCCGGGAGCAAACAAACCGATGGATAGCACGATTATCGCCGCAGTTATTTCCGCCATGACTAACTGTTTCGGCCAGGATACAGAACATTTCTCACCGACCCGCGATGTTTTTACCGCGCGAGTACAAACCTATATTACGGAAACCCAACGCTATCTGGAAGCAGCCATCATGAGTGAAATCGGTAATAATACCTTTGACCATAATGGTGGGCTGCCTGGCTATTATACGCTTCAATGGAGGTTCGCGCCATGCCGATAGACATCAGTAACTTTGGGGATGCGCTGCTTTCCCGCCCGGCTGGAAAAGAAGCTTTTTTGCTGGCCCGTGCCTATATCCTTAACGATATAAACCCCGTCGATGAAATCGTGCTCGACTTCAGCAGCATAAAGGTCATGACCCCGTCTTGGCTGGACGAATTTATCACCGGGATAAAGGCAGACCATACCAATACCCTGGGGTTTATCAATACGGAAAACCCAAGCGTCGCTGCTTCATTAAAAACCGTTTTGGCATAAACCCCGCCGGCCGCCAAGCGGAACAGCGCCCGCTGGGGCTTCACGAGGAGCCAACCGAAGGCTGGCTGTGGGAAGGCGCAGGGGAGTGGGCGAGTGTCCCACGGGGGGCATGGAGGGGGCAGAGGCGCGGAGGGATTGCGGGGGAGTTTGGCAAAATGATGAGAGCCTGCCGACCTCTATCCTCTATCCATCTATTTGTCTGAATAGCGCATTGTATGGTCAAGGGCGAACCCTACCACGGGCCTACCGGCAGTTTTCATTTACAAAGAATTTTTTACCGCGAAGTCGAAAAAGGAAGGAGAAAAGTGGGTTTTATCCCTGAAAACTTCTTCGACTTTGTGGTTGAATTCTGAATTACTGTTGCAAACGACCTTGACTCGCACATTCATTTTCGTCATGATATGGTGTATGGAATTTTTCGAAAAGCTCACTGCGGGATTTATCAGCGCGGGAGTGGGGGGAACCGGCATGACCGGCGGTGAAGTGCGGCGTTGGCGTCCCTGCCACCCGCCTCGCAGCCTGTGGCGCCGCACGCTGCTCTGCATCTTGGCCGCTGGGGCGCTCACCCTGGTCTCCTGCCGTGCCGTCGTGGACGATACCGCCTTTGCCGCCCGGATGGCCCGAACCGACACCTATATCTCCGCCGGAAATACCCGCGCCGCCGTGCGTCATCTCCGGGTCTATTCCCGGCGCACCCTCACGGTGGTTCAGCGGCTGGGAGTGTATCGCCGGCTCATGTCCCTGAATCAAAGCGCCGACGCCGAGTGGTGCCTTCTCAGGGGACTTAAAACCCAGAGCGCCGACCCGGAGCTAAACGGCGTATACACCTGGTTTTTGATGGACCAGGGACGAAGCGCCGAAGCGAATGATCGGGCGAAAGCGCTCACCGGCACCCGCTACGAATCCCTAGGAGCGGAATTGGATTTCCGCGCCGATCCCTTCTCTCTTTCCGCGCTCCGCTCCCTGGCCGCCTGGCGTACTGCCCGGACCGGGCCTTTTCTGACCAATGCGGCGGTGGCCCTGGCTGCGGGGGGCGACATCGGCGGGGCTGCCCGGCTTTATGCGGAGCTTCCCGATGCGAGGGGGCCGGAGGTATGGGGGCGGCGTCTTTTTTGGAGCACCCTCTTCCTGGACACCGGGGATTTTGATGCGGTGACAAAATTTGGGGTGTCGTTCATCGTGTCGCCGGAGAGCGAAAACAGCGATCCCGCCGCCCGGCTTGAGGGCGCACTCCTCCTGCAGGATGCCCTGGACAGCGCCGGTAATTTTGACGACGGGAAAAAGGTGCGGGACTGGATACTCGCCAGCTTTGACAGTTTCATAGTGCCCCCGGTGGTGTATTACAACCGCGCCAGAGATGCATCCCTGGAGGGCGATCCGTTGACCCGGTCGATTATGCTGAACACCCTGGTGAACGAATATCCGGGATACTGGCCGGGGCTTGCGGCGTACGGCGTCTTTGCCCGGGAGCGGGCGGCGGCGGAAGACAGCAGGACCGACCTGGAGCGCGAACTCCGGGCGGCGGGGCTGCGGAGCCGGGGCATGGCGGCGGCGGACCGGATCGCGGCCATCACGGTGGCGGAGGTACTGGAAAAAATGCGCACCGCCCTGGACCGGGAGTATTCACCGGAGATGCAGGTGGAATACTTCAAGCTGGACCGGGCCGCTCGTTTGGCCGCCGGTCGGGAAGAGGGGGTTCGGTTTCCCTGGCTGTGGAATGCCCTGGAGGGGCGGCAGCGCTTTGCAGAGACGGCCGCTGCCGGTGAACCGGGAAGCGGCACCCTGGACACTGACCTGGTGTACCCCCCCACATTGGTACAATATGCTCTGGCATTTCTCCTGGCCCACGAGCATTTTGACGATGCCCGCCGTTTGTTTGGGCAATACGCCGGAGCCCGGGGCGGCACGGAAGAATATTTCACTGCCCCGGCGTGGGCGATGGAAGCCGCAGCCTACTTTGCGGCACTGGATGGCGACTCACTGCTGGCGGAGGAGCGGTACAAGCGTCTGCTGGAGAGTACCGGGGAACTCCTGCCCGACGGCGCGAAAACCCGCTACTACCGCCCGCCTCTCCGGATATACCTGAACCTGGCGGAGATATACGCCGGTACCGGCCGGCCGCATCTGGCCGTGGCGCTCTGCCGAAAAGCCCTGGATGCCTTTGAGTCCACCCTGGATAAGGCGGACATCGCGTATCACCTGGCGGTCATCCAGTTGGACAATGCGGGCCCTCAGGCGGCGGCGGCTGGCTTGGAATACTGCCTCATGCTGAACCCCGCCCACACTGCGGCCCGAGCCGCCCTGCGAGCCCTGCGCAGCGGCACGTGAGACTTCACACAGGCAGAAAAAAAGCAAACACCAACCCCGCAAGGGGAGCAGGCGGCCAGGCTTGACATTTTTCTTTTTACTTTGTATCATCATTCTCATGATTATCGTATTGGACAATGCCATTTCGGCGGCGGATAAACGCAATTTGCACCAGTTTCTTGAAACCAGAAACCTCCGGGTGAACGAGATTGTCGGCGAGGAGGAGACTGTTTTGGGCGCTGTGGGGAAACTGGCCATTGATCCCCGGTCGGTGGAAATTCTTCCTGGGGTGAAACGGGTGATTCCCATCTCCAAGCCCTATAAAATGGCCAGTCGGGAGTTTAAAACCGACAATACCATTGTGGAAATCCCCAACAAGCGCGGTCAGACCATCTGCTTTGGCGGCAGAAAACTGGCGGTGATCGCCGGTCCCTGTGCCGTGGAAAGCCGGGAGCAGATGATGTCCATCGCCCAAAAAGCGGCGCTCTCCGGCGCGGTGATGCTCCGGGGGGGTGCCTTCAAGCCTCGTACCAGCCCCTATGCCTTTCAGGGACTGGGCGAAGAGGGGGTGCGCCTTCTCCGGGAAGCGGGTGACGCCTATGGGCTGCCGGTGGTGACGGAGATCGTATCCGCCGAGCACATCCCCTGTACCCGGGATTTTATCGATATGTACCAAATCGGTGCCCGGAATATGCAGAATTTTGAACTTTTGAAGCGGATAGGGGAAACGGGAAAGCCCGTGCTGCTCAAGCGGGGGCTTTCTGCCACCATCGAAGAGTGGCTCATGGCCGCGGAGTACCTTCTGTCCTCCGGCTCTCAGCAAGTTGTGCTGTGTGAACGGGGGATCCGCACCTTTGAGCGGGCCACCCGCAACACATTGGACATGTCCGCCATCCCGGTGCTCCGTTCGCTGACCCATCTGCCGGTGATTGTGGACCCCAGCCATGCGGTGGGCATCCGCGACAAGGTGCCCCCCATGGCCCTGGCGGCGGTGGCGGCCGGTGCGGACGGCATCATCGTGGAGATGCACTGCGACCCCGACCATGCCCTCTCCGACGGCGCTCAGTCATTGCTCCCGGAACAGTTCGACAAGCTCATGCGGGACATCAGCGTACTGGCCCCGGTGCTGGGCAGGGAGGTGGCACACATCCGCAAGACCGCCCCGGAACCCCTGCCCCTGGATAAAACAAAACCGGGCTATCAAGGGGTCTGCGCCTTTTCGGGAATCCGGGGGGCCTACTCCGAGCAAGCCATCGGCCGGTATTTCGGTGAGACCGTGGGGGAACTGGCGCTCCTGTCCTTCCGGGAGGTCTTCGAGGCGGTTTCCGTGGGCGCTGCGGGCTACGGCATGGTTCCCATTGAAAACAGCCTGGCCGGTTCGGTACTGGAAACCTACGACAGCCTTTTTCGCTTTGACGACATCTGCATCATGGCCGGCGCCACCCTGCGGATCGAACATTCCCTCTTGGCCATCCGGGGCGCCACCCTGGGAACCCTCAAAAACTGCTACTCCCATCCCCACGCCTTCAATCAGTGCGGGGATTTTTTGGAACAGCACCCCCACTGGAAGCAGGTCTTTGCCCAAACCACCGCCAATGCCGCAAAAATCGTAGCGGAAAAGGGGAGCGTGGAAAATGCCGCCATCGCCTCCGGGATAAACGCCAAGTACAACGATCTGGCGGAATTGACCGCGAGCATTGAGTCGAGCAAGCACAATTACACGCGCTTTGTGGTCATCGCCTCCCGGCAGCACGGCGTGACCCTCCCGGACTTCCCCGGTCAGGACAGAAAGGCGTCGATAATCTTCATCGCAAAAAACACCCCGGGCGCTCTCTGCGACTGCCTGAGTGTTTTCCAGCGCCACGCCCTGAACCTGAGCCGCCTTGAATCCCGCCCCATGCCCGGCGAGCCCTGGCGCTATATGTTCTACGCCGATGTGGTCCTCCCCGGTATGAGCAGGGAAGACGCCGTCACCGTAGTGGACCGGGTGATCGCCGAGTTGAAGAACAATGCCCAGGGGATTCGGCTTTTGGGAATTTATCAAAACAGGGATTGCTAATTCGCCGAATCGGTGATATACTATTCGTATGGAAAGTATGGAAAATAAAAAAAATCGGCGCTATATTCTGTCGGTGCTGGTAGACAACCACGCCGGTGTATTAAGCCGTGTGTCCGGGCTGTTCAGCCGCCGGGGATTCAACATCGACAGTCTCACGGTGGGCGAAACCCACCACCGGGGCCGTTCGCGGATGACCATCGTGGTATGCGGGGATGAATACGTGCTGGAGCAGATCACCAAGCAGTTGTCCAAACTGGTGGAGGTGATCTCCATCACCCACTGTAACCCGCCGGACACGGTGATGCGGGAAATGGTGCTGGTGAAGGTGGCGGCTGACTACGCGACCCGGGGCGGCGTCATTGAGACGGCGAACATCTTCCGGGCCCGCATTGTGGACGTAGCCCCCGAATCCATCGTCATTGAGGCCACCGGGAGTGAAGACAAGGTGGCAAGCCTTATCAAACTCCTGGAACCCTACGGGATTTTGGAATTGATGCGTACCGGGATCACCGCCATGCTGCGGGGAAGCGTCCAGGATGCGGATTTTTCAAAAAAATTTGATTTTTCTAGTGTTTAGCACTTGACAAAATATAAAAACTACGCTATATTTAGTGTATGAATTGGAACACCTTAAAAATGCAGTGTTTGAAGGTGTCCTGTATATATACTTTTTGGAGGTTATATGTCACGGAATTTAGCGGCGATTGAAAAAGAGATCGCCGACACAAAGGATGCGCTGGCCAACGTTAAGGGAACCGAGACCGAGGTTTACGCGCGTATCGTAGGATATTACCGGTCGGTAAAAAATTGGAACAAGGGCAAGCGTGATGAATTTGGCCAGCGGAAAAATTTTCTGCCCCGCAGCGCGGAAGCGGCAAGGAAAAACGTTGTTGCCGATGCCACTGCGGTGAGCGAGCTTTTTGCAGAGAATGCGGCTATGCGCGGAGATGCGCAGCCCGTCCGGTATGAGCTTTTTGCGCGGAAAACATGCCCCAATTGCCCGCCGGTGAAGGACTACTTGTCTAATTGCGGCGTGAAGGGCAGCATCATCGATGTGGACACCAGCGACGGTATCAAAAAGGCGATGGGACTGAACATTTTCAGCGCCCCCACTGCCGTCTTTTACGACGGCGAGGATAATTTGATCGGCAGGGCTCACAGCGTGGGGGAATTACAGGTACTTTTTGACCGCCCGGCCCGAAAACAGCCCGTCGCGGTGTGAGTGAAATCCTCGGTACATTGGTAAAGACCAGCCTGGTGGACTACCCGGGCCGGGTTGCGGCCGCACTTTTCCTGTGCGGTTGCAATTTGCGTTGTCCCTATTGTTACAACGCCCTTCTGGTGCGCGGAACCCTTCCCGCAGAGGAGGGCGTTGATTTTGAGACGGTCATTTCATATCTGGAGCGCCGCAGGAATGTGCTGTCCGGCTTTGTGATTTCCGGCGGCGAGCCTCTCCTGTGCCCCCGTTTACCCCACTTGATCGCCCTTGCCAAGTCCT
>JAITMZ010000166.1 GCA_031290725.1 Spirochaetaceae bacterium | reverse complement strand
TTGGCCAGGGCCAGGTCCATCCCCGACTCCAGGGCAAACACCGAGGGCATCAACCCCGCAGCTCCGGCGACGCCGTTCACTGCCAGATCGGCCCCGCTTTCGGCGATGAATTCCCGCAGCAGTTCCGTCCGCATGGCCGTGGGGAAGCGCCCGGTGATCAGCAGCTTGCCGCAGCCGAATTCCACGCCGAATTTGGCGAGCTCCTGGTTGTGCCGGTGGGTGGTCATCCCCACGACTTGCAGCCGGTCCGGAAAGCGCCGTACCACGTCCAGGGTTTGGGTGCCGATGGAACCGGTGGCTCCCAGCACGAGAATCTTTTTTACCATACTATACGTCGTATAAAAATTTGATGCAAAAAAAATAAATCGGCGCAGCCAGTAAAATCGAGTCGATAGAATCCAGGATGCCCCCCCGGCCCGGAATAAGGCGTCCCGAATCTTTGCTGTCCGATGAACGCTTCACCAGGGACTCCAGCAGATCCCCCATGATCCCCGCCAGGGACACACACACCGTCAGCGGTACCAGCTTGACCGGCGATCCCGGCAATATGTCCGGCCCCCACAGAAACCAGCCGATAAACACCGCCAATCCCGTCCCCAAAACTCCGCCCACAAAGCCCGCCGCGCTCTTGTTGGGGCTCACCCGGCACAGCCCCCGGTTGTTTTTCCCCATGGTGACGCCAAAAAGCCAGGCCGAGGAATCGCAGAGAAAGACCATTAAAAAAAATAACACAAGATATTCCTGGGAATGGTCCAGCGTGGTAAGCCGCGACAGGTAGGTGATCAAAAACCCCGCGTAGAACACCGCGAAGAACGACGAGGTGAGCCGGCTGTTAGACAGGGCGAAGGGCGCCTCCGCCGAATCCCCGGTACGATGACCGGAAAAAAATATTCCCAGAAACGACAGAGCCGCGAACACCGCGAAGAGCACACACACCACGTATTCCCATGACCGATCAAAAGAAGCGCACCACCAGGCGGTAATGGGCAGGAGCAGCGTGAGCACCGCCACCGGCACCAGGGGGAGCATGGGGGATTTTTTCTCCAGCAAATGGTACATCTCCCGAACCGCGGCGAAGGATGTGAAGACGATAGCGGCGTGCAGCACCAGGTGATGCCATCTATGGAACAGCACCAGGGACAACACGATGGGGATACCGAAGAAGAAGCTCATCAACCGTTGTGCCAATTTATTCATCGCGGCGCTCCTTGGTAATTGCATATCGCAAATCCTCTGTCACTTCACTCCCCCGAATTTCCGCTCACGTCCGGCGAATTCCGTCAGGTCCTCACGAAAGCACTCCGCCGTGTAATCCGGCCACAGCGTATCCCGGAACAGCAGCTCCGCATAAGCGGCCTGCCACAGCAAAAAGTTGCTCAACCGCTTCTCGCCGCCGGTGCGGACCAGCAGGTCCACATCCGGTAAGTCCGGCAGGTCCAAAAACGCCGAGATGTCCGCTCCGCCCGCTTTTTTGCTTGCCCGTTGAATCTCATCCCGGGCGCCGTAATTGATGGCCAGCACCACCGTGAGGCCGGTAAATCCGGCGGTCTCCGCTGCGGCGCGGGTGATTTCGTCACGCACCACCGGCGGCAATTCAGCCAAATCACCGATATGGCGGATGCGGATGCCGTGCTCCCGGTAGAACACGAATTCCCGGCGCAGGTGGGTGGTCACCAGGTTCATCAAAAAGCCCACCTCCGCCTCCGTCCGTTTCCAGTTTTCCGTTGAGAAGGTGTACAACGTGAGATACCGGATCCCCAGTACCGCCGCCTCCCCCACGATCTTCTTGACGGTTTGCAAGCCTTCCTCGTGTCCAGCGGTTCGGGGGAGGCCCCGCCCCTGTGCCCAGCGGCCATTCCCGTCCATGATGATTCCCACGTGGACGGGAAGCGTATCACCCACCGCGCCGGTATCCTGGCGGGCTGCTTGACGGGTTTGCAGGGTAGAATTTTGCGATAAATCGCGAAATTCTTTATTGAATGGGCTAAAGCCCGACAAACTCACCGGATCGTAACGGTTAACCTTCAAGGATTTCCTTTTCCTTGGCTTCGGTTATCTTATTTATATCCTGTATAAACTTGTCCGTCGATTTTTGCAGTTCCGTTTCCTGGGCCTTCAGATCGTCCTCGGTGAGTTTGCCGTCTTTCTGGCGCTTTTTCAGGTCCTCGTTGCCGTCCCGGCGGATGTTGCGGATCGCCACACGGGAGGTCTCGGCGATGACCTTGGCCTGCTTGGAAAACTCCTTCCGCCGGTCCGCGGTAAGGGGCGGAATGGCAATGCGGATTACCTTGCCGTCGTTGGAGGGGTTAAACCCCAAGTCGGCCTTCTGTATTTCCTTTTCGATTTCCCCCACCAGGGACTTGTCGAAGGGCTGAATCACCAGAAGCCGCGCTTCAGGCGCCGAAACCGTTGCTACCTGAGACAAAGGGGTCTTCTGGTCGTAATAATTCACCCGCACCTTGTCCAAGAGCGCCGGGGATGCCCGGCCAGTCCGGATTGTCTTCAATTCGTCTTTCAGTGCCGCGATGGTTTTTTCCATCCGGGCAAACGCATCATTTTCCGCCATATTTCACCGCCTTACATGCCCAGCCGCCAGAGCACAGTCCCGGCCAAAGATAACTTCGCTTCGGCTTTCTTGCCGACTTCTTCCATTTTCTTGGCCACACTCATTTTATCGTCCTTCACAAAGAGCTGGTCCATAAAGCAGATCTCCGCCAGATGCTTGTTCAGCTTACCCACGGCGATTCCCGCTTTCACCTTGTCGGGCTTGTCCAACTCCGCCGCCTGCTTGTCGAAAATCGCCTTTTGTTCGGCGATATAGGATTCGGGAACCTCTTTCCGGGTGTTATACAGCGGGGTGAAAGCCGCCTGGTGCAGGCAGCAGTCATAGGCAAAGGCCTTCACTTCCGGATTGGACGCCGCCGAAGGGGGGTCGCAGGCGATCAGGGTGATCACCCCGGTTTTTCCGTCGAAGTGCAGGTACCGGGACGCCGCCGCATTGGTCGGGATGTCCGTCAGGGCTATCCGCCGCAGCGTCATGTTCTCCCGGATCTTGGAAGCCAAGTCGATAAGCATATCCGACAGGTCCTTGTTCACTTCGCCGTAGCCTTTTGCCAATGCCTTGTCGCAGATTTCTTCCCCCACCTTGATAAAATCGGCGTTTTTCGCCACAAAGTCGGTCTCGCAGGTGAGTTCCGCGATTACGGCCCTGCCCCCGGCAAATTTGATGAAAATCCGGCCTTCGCTGGTGATCCGGTCTGCCCGTTTTTCCATCGCCGCGAGCCCCCGTTCCTTCAAAATTTTCTCCGCCGCAACGCTGTCGCCGGAGGTTTCTACGAGCGCCTTTTTGCACTCCATCATCCCCGCGCCGGTTTTTTCTCGCAGGGCCTTCACAATACTTGCACTGATCTCAGCCATATGTTACTCCTTGTTTTCCCTCAAGGCGCATCGAAAAATCCGGTTAGATTCTTCGGTGCGCTCCGCATTTACCTATCGCAAATGCGGTTTAAATCGGGGCATCTCAAAAAACTGAAGTTTTTAGAGGTGCCCCTCATACAATGTGTCTTCGTCCACGATGGACTCACCGGCCGTTTCATCTGCTTCCGCCAGCGCCTCGCTTTTGTCGATAGTTTCCGGGGTGTACGTGCTGTAATCAATGATTTCCACCTCGTCGTTGGGTTTTACCGCCGCGTCGGTGACCACTTCCTCGTCGTCATCCGCCAGGTTTTCGATGATCTTCAGGCCCGTTTCGTTGTCCGCTTCGATCACCGCATTGGCTACAATGGACGTGAACAGGGTGATGGCACGGATCGCATCGTCGTTGCCGGGGATGGGGTGGTTGATGCCCTCGGGGTTACAGTTGGTGTCCACCACCGCCACAATCGGAATGTTCATGCGTCGGGCCTCGGCCACCGCGATGGCTTCCTTCATGGTGTCGATGACAAACACTACCCCGGGAACCTCCTTCATCTCCTTGATGCCTCCCAGATTTTTCTCCAGCTTGGCCTTTTCTTTCTGCAGCGAGGCCACTTCTTTTTTGGTCAGGTTTTCAAAGGTGCCGTCGATTTCCATCTTTTCCAGTTTCTTGAGGCGGTACAGGGATTTTTTGATGGTGGAAAAGTTAGTGAGCATACCCCCCAGCCAGCGGTTGTTCACATAGAACATGCTGCACCGCTCCGCTTCCCGGGCGATGGCCTGCTGGGCCTGCTTTTTGGTGCCCACAAACAGCACCGTTTTCCCCGACGACACCACCTTCCGCACCGCCTCGTAGGCTTCCTTGATGGCGAAAATCGTCTTTTGCAAGTCGATGATGTGAATTCCGTTCCGTTCCGCGAAGATGTATTTCTTCATCCGCGGATCCCAGCGCCGTACCTGGTGTCCAAAATGTACTCCGGACTCCAAGAGGCTCTTCATTGTTACCACTGCCATGGGCAACTCCTTGTTAAGGTAAGACTTGTAGTGATTTACCATACCGGACACCTCAAAAAACCGAAATTTTTAGAGGCACCCATGCCGGCAAATCACCGTCCGCCTTGTTATTTCTCGGATTTCCCATTATGAAAAATCCGGAAGATCTGGGGGCGTTAAACACCCCACGGGCAAGCCGTACAAGAGGTACGCCAGCATCCATATTATACCACAAAGGTAAAAAAAACGCAAGCCCATTGGGGCGGATATTGCAAAAAAAACAAAAAAACGCTATGCTGGAGACATGTTTGAGATTCGGGTGGAGGCGAATTTTTCCGCCGCACATTTTTTGAAGGACTACCACGGCAGGTGCGAAAATCTGCACGGCCACAACTACCTGGTCAGGGCCCATTTCCGCGGGGAAACCCTGGATAACGGCGGCATGCTCATCGACTTTACCCAGGCGAAACAGGCGCTGCGGGACATTTGTGCCGATCTGGATCATCGCAGCCTGAACGACCTGCCGATATTCGCCCAAAACCCCAGCGCCGAACGGATCGCCCGGCACATTTACGGTAAACTGGCAGCCGCCCAGCCCCTGCTCTGGGCAATAGACGTCTACGAAACGCCGGAAAACCGGGCGCGGTATATGGGCGGTAGCGGGGTCGAACCGTCGACCTCTTGGGTGTAAACCACCCCGATTGTTTTTATCTAGTTACACACGACTATATATAATCATACACAATATAAAAATAATGTCAAGCGTTTTTATATGTTTTATAAAAACTTCGTTTTTTCTTGGTTTTTTGCCCAGTACTTGAGTGTTTGCTTGAGTCCCTGCGGCTTGGCTGCTAACGTTAGCAGTTGGGAAATCCCCGGCTTTTTGGTAAAGCTTCGCCCCGTATCCCGTTTCAATGCTAAACGGCATCGCGCCCTAATCCTGTTCTCCTCTCCTCCGTGTGACATTTTCAGTATTTCCCACAGAGGGCACGGAGTACATACTGCTACGCACCTGATGTGCATCCACATCCAGTACTGGAACAGGATACCATTCAGAATTGGAACAGGGTACCACTCCAGTACACGGCGCGGGCGCCGCCCCACGTTACCACTCACGCGGGGTGAAGCCTTTCGGGGTTTCGATCTGCATAGTGTCGCCGGTTTGCACAATCACGTAGAAGCCGGCTTCTATGGCCGCCCTTTTTACCCCGTCCTG
>JAITMZ010000163.1 GCA_031290725.1 Spirochaetaceae bacterium | reverse complement strand
ACCGCCCGCGTTCCTCTGCGGCAGGCAGACTCGAATCCCGCCCGGGTGCGCATCAGTCCCGGCGGGGTGGCCCGGAACATGGGAGAAAACCTGGCCCGCCTGGGGGCGGAGGTCGCCTTTATTTCCGCCGTGGGGACTGACCGGTTCGTCAGGATTCTGCGGGACGGCATGGCCGAAGCGGGGATGGACTGTTCCCGCCTTGTCGTCCGTTCTGGCATGAGCACCGGCCTGTATCTGGCGCTGCTTGAGCCGTCCGGGGTGCTGTTCGTGGCGGTGAACGATATGGAGGCCGTGGAGTCCCTCGCCCCGGCGGATCTGGAAGCCGCCAAAGATGGTATCGCCGCCTCCGATTTGGTGGTCGCCGACGCAAATCTGAATCCGGCAACCCTTGAGGCCATAATGCGCCTGGCGGGCTCTGTCCCTGTGATGGCCGATACGGTGTCGGAACACAAGGCGCCGCGCCTGACGGGAATTCTGCCCCATCTGCAAATCCTTAAAACCAATCGGGCGGAAGCAGCGGCCCTCGCCGGTTTTTCCCTGGATTCGGAAGAAGCCCTGCGGAGGGGTTGCAAAAAATTACTGGATACCGGGCTCAAATCTTTGTACATCACCCTGGGAGCCCAGGGCGCGTACTGCGCCGATGCGGACGGCGTGTATTTTCAGCGTACTCTGCCCGCCAGGCTGGTGAACGTAAACGGCGCGGGAGATGCCTTTGCGGCGGGCGTGGCCTACCGCTCTTGCCTGGGCAGCAGCTCGCTTGCGGAAAACGCCGCCTTTGGCGCGGTCTGCGCGGCCATCACCGTGGAGTGTGACGAAGCGGTGTGCAAAACGCTGAATGCCGGGCGGGTGACAAGCGCGGCTGGATGGTTTAAATGAGCTGCGGCCTATTGCTTTTTTTTAAAAAGCACACTATAATAATATTTGTTTAACACTTTGACAAAAAATGTCATTTTGTATTTTAGGGAGCAAGACCATGGAAAAAACTATACCCCGCGTGGTGCGGGAAACGGCGGAAAAATATCCCCATATTGCGGCCCAATATGCCCGCGCCGGGGGTGGAGAATTTGAGGTAGTTACGTATAACCAGATGATAGACATCTCACTGGATTTTAGTGCCGGACTGCTTGCCAACGGTGTTAAACGGGAAGACCATATCGGTCTGATTTCTGACAATCGCAAGGAGTGGTTCCAAATCGACCTGGGGATTATGGGCATCGGGGCAATCGATGTGCCCCGGGGCTGCGACGCTTCCGAGCGGGATTTGGCTTTTATTCTGTCCAGCGCGGAATGTAAGACCGTGGTGGCCGAAAACGCTTCACAGGTGCGGAAAATTCTGGATCTGCGGGAATCCCTGCCTCTGCTGAAAACGCTCATTATGATTGAAAACGCCGGGGACGATGAAATTGCCCTGGCAAAACAGTACGGCGTCACCATGCTTGCCTTTGAAAAAGTCCTGGAAGCGGGCAAGCTGTTCCGGCAAAAATCTCCCGGCGCGGCGGAGGCGGAGTGGGACAAGGGGACAGAGGACGACCTGGCGTGCATCATCTTTACCTCGGGAACCACCGGGGAACCCAAGGGAGTTATGCTGAGCCACAAAAACTTTATTGCCCAGCTTGACGAATTGCAGGAACGCATCTACTTGAATCCCGGCGAAAAAGCCCTGCTGGTGCTGCCGGTGTGGCACGTTTTTGAACGGCTCTGCGAATATGTGATTACCAGCCAGGCAACGGCGCTCTGCTATTCCAAGCCCATTGGGTCGGTGCTACTGCCGGACTTGCAAAAGTTGAATCCCCAACTTTTTCCGGCGGTTCCCCGGGTGTTCGAGGCGATTTATGACGCCGTGAACCGCACCATGCGCAAGACCGGCGGGGTAGTCTATATATTGTACAAATTCTTTGTCGCCGTGGCAAAGCTGCACGCCAGGATAGACCGCCGGTTATTCAGAAAAACTGCCCGGTTCGGGAACGATTTTATCGTCCTCATGTGGATTCTCCTGGTGATTCCCTGGCTCCTGCTCTATCCTCTGAAGCTGCTGGGGGGCGTTCTGGTGTTCAAGAAAATCCGCGCCAAGCTGGGCACGGGCTTCCGGGCGGGCGTGTCCGGCGGCGGCGCGCTGCCCCGGCAGATTGACGAGTTCTACTGGGCCATCGGGGTCAATATCGTGGAGGGCTATGGCCTCACCGAGACCGCTCCGGTCATCTCCGTACGTCCTATCGACGCGCCGGTCTTCGGCACCGTGGGAACCGCCGTCCGGCACGTTCAGGCCCGGATTGTCTCCGACGACGGCAAAGTCCTGCCCGTTGGTGTCAAAGGCGAAGTGCAGATTAATGGCGACACGGTGATGAAGGGCTACTACAAGCGGGACGACTTGACCCAAAAGGCTATCGACAGGGACGGCTGGCTTTCCACCGGAGACATCGGTATGCTCACGGTCAACAAGGAAATCGTGCTCCGGGGACGCAAAAAAGATACCATCGTCCTGCGGGGAGGCGAAAACGCGGAACCCCTGCCTATCGAGATGAAGCTCAACGAGTCCCAGTATATCAGCCAGTCGGTGGTGATAGGCCAGGACCAGCGTTCCCTGGGGGCGCTGATTGTGCCAGAAAAAGAGGAAGTGATCGGCTTTGCGGAAGCCAAGGGCATCGCATTTTCGTCCTACGAGGCGCTTTTGAAGCATCGTGAGGTGCTCAAGCTGTTTGAACAGGAGATTCACGCCGCCGTGAACACCAAGAGCGGGTTCCGGCTGTTTGAACGGATTGGCCCATTCTGCCTGCTGCCCAATCAGTTTGAAACGGGCAGGGAGCTTTCCGCCAAGCAGGAAATCGCCCGGT
>JAITMZ010000148.1 GCA_031290725.1 Spirochaetaceae bacterium | reverse complement strand
CCAGGACGAATTGCAGAACATCAACGTGTACGACCTATGCAATGAGGGGGTGGTAAACATCAACACCCAGGTGATGGCGGTGAACTGGTTTCTGGAACCGGTTCCCCAAGACAGCACCTCCGGGTCCGGCTCGATTATCGACAAGCGGGGCTACGTCGTGACCAATACCCACGTGATCGCCAACGCTTACAAAATCTACATTTCCCTATCCGACGGCACCCAATACGAAGGCACCGTGGTGGGTACCGATGCGGCCAGCGATATTGCGGTGCTGCAATTCACCCCGCCGGAGGGCATGGAGCTGAAAATCATCCCCTTCGGCGATTCATCCAAGCTGAAAGTAGGGCAGAAGGTGCTGGCCATCGGGAATCCCTTTGGCTTTGAGCGCACCCTCACGTCGGGGATTGTGTCGGGGCTGGGGCGGCCCATTCAGAGCAACCGGAACACCATCATCCGGGACACCATCCAAACCGACACGGCGATAAATCCCGGCAATTCCGGCGGGCCCCTGCTGGACACCCGGGGCAGCATGATCGGCATCAACACCATGATCTACTCCACCTCCGGGAGCAGCGCCGGCATCGGCTTTGCGGTGCCCATCGACACTGCCCGGCGGGTGGTGAACGACCTGATTCAATACGGCTCGGTGCGGCGCGGGGTGATCAACGGCGTGCTGGTGCAGCTCACCCCATCCATCGCGCAGTACGCCAAGCTGGGCATCGGCGCGGGAATGTTGGTGTCGGAGCTGCCCAAGGGCGGGAACGCGGCAAAGGCGGGTCTCAAGGCGGGCACCGAAGCGGTGCGCTACGGCAGCAGCCGGAACGCCCGGATCATTTATCTTGGGGGCGACGTGATTACCGAGATTGAGGGCATCAAAATTACCTCTCTGGCGGACTATTATTCGGTACTGGAAAGCCGCCGCCCGGAAGATAAGATCGCGGTAACGGTCTTTCGGGGTGGGGGAAGCAAAAAACTCAACATCACACTGGAAGAACAACAGGAGTAAAACGCCATGCTTGAAAAACTGACCAATACTTTTTCCGATATCCTCCGCACCGTGGGCGGCAAAGCGGCGATCAGCGAGAAAAACATCGAAGACGCGGTGGAGCAGATAAAGATCGCCCTGCTGGAGGCCGACGTAAACCTCCGGGTGGTGCGGCGCTTTGTGAATAGTACCATAGAGGATGCCCGGGGCGAAAAGGTGCTCCGGTCGGTAAATCCCGGCCAGCAGTTTGTGAAGATCATCCACGACAAAATCGTGGCGCTCCTGGGTGACGTCAGGCAGGATTTGAAGCTCAAAGGGCCGGACACGGTGTCGGTGATCCTGCTTTTGGGCTTGCAGGGTTCCGGAAAGACCACCGCAGCCGCAAAACTGGCGCTGCACCTCAAAAAGGAAGGCCGGAAGCCCCTCTTGGCGGCCTGCGATCTGGTGCGCCCCGCGGCGATCGAACAACTGGCGGTGCTGGGCCAACGGGTGGGCGTACCGGTCTGGCGTGAAGACAATGAGCGCAGCGTCGTAAAGGTGGCGCAAAACGCCCTCTCCCAGGCGCGGAAAACCGGGCGGGACGTGGTGATCCTGGACACCGCCGGCCGCCTGCAGATTGACGACCCCATGATGACCGAGGTGGAGCGGGTCAAAAAGGCCACATCCCCGGATGAGGTGCTCCTGGTGGCGGACGCCATGACCGGCCAGAGCGCCGCGAACATCGCCAAAACCTTCGACGAGCGGGTGGGTCTCACCGCCGTCATCCTCACCAAGTTCGATTCGGACACCCGGGGCGGTGCGGCGTTATCGGTAAAATCCGTCACGGGAAAGCCGGTTTTGTTCATCGGCACCGGGGAAAAACCCGAAGATTTTGAGCCCTTCCACCCCGACCGCATAGCCGGTCGTATTCTGGGCATGGGCGACGTGGTGTCCCTGGTGGAAAAAGCCCGGCAAACCCTGGATGCCGAAGAAGCGGTAAGGCTGCAGCGAAAGATTTCCACCGAAACTTTCTCCCTCCAGGACATGCTGGATCAAATTCAGGCGGTGAAAAAGATGGGTTCCCTGTATTCGCTCCTGGAGATGATCCCCGGCGCCCAGGCCATGATGCAGGGACGCGAAGCGAATACCGGGGAACTCAAAAAGCAAGAGGCCATCATCCGTTCCATGACTAAAAAAGAACGGGCCAACCACCTGATACTGGGACCCAATCGCCGGAAGCGGATTGCCCACGGATCGGGGACATCGGTGGCGGAGGTAAACCGTCTGATCAAACACTTTGAGCAGACGCGCCTAACCATGAAAAAAATGACCAAAACCAAGGGTGCACAGGCGCGGTTCATGCAGCAAATGGGCCAGACCGTTTGACACATTCGTTATTTTGTACTATAATAATGATCAGCGCGTCGAAAATTCTCACCGAGTTTTTGGCGTGCCCTAACCAAGGAGATTACAATTTATGACACGACCCACGCAGTCCGAATTGACGCCCACCCTCGCGGCACAGGGTATTATCGCCGTGCTGGAAATTGAGCGCACCGATGACGCTGTCCCTGTGTGCCGGGCGCTGCTTGACGGCGGCATCGGCGCTATTGAGCTGGCTCTTCGCACGGCGGCGGCGGAACCCTCCGTCCCGCTGATTTGTACCGGAACCCCGGAGATGCTGATCGGCATCGGCACCATCATTATGCCGGGCCAGGCAGAGCGGGTGCGGGAACTGGGAGCTTCCTTTGGCCTGGCGCCAGGATTCAATCCGGTGATCGTTGCGGAATCCGCCGCCTGCGGTCTGCCCTTTGTGCCGGGGATCGCCACACCGTCTGAACTGGAGGGGGTGCTGGAAACGGGACTGCGGCTGTTCAAGTTTTTTCCCGCAGAACCCTCCGGAGGCGTGAATTTCTTGAAAAGCATGAACAACCCCTACAATTACCTGGGTATGTCGTATATCCCCCTGGGCGGCATCACCGAGGAAAATTTGGGGGCATGGGCGAACATGGCTCAAGTGGCGGCCATCGGCGGCACCTGGATCGCCCCCCGGGATTTAATCAATGCCCACAACTGGCAGGAGATCACCCGGCGGGCAAAACGGGCAAAACGCGTTTGGAACGCATATCGGTCGCAATAATCCCACCGGTCGCCCGTACGGATGTGGGCACGCCGGATTACACAAACCGCAGCAATAGGCTTGACTTTTTTTGCGGTTTGGTGTATTTTATTCGTGGCGAGGGTTTAATACCCCGCCCTTGGGGTGTAATAGGGGTATTAAACCTAAGACCGGCTTCCTCGGAAGAAACAACATACCCCGCTGTTTGCGGAGTATGTTGTTTGCAGGTAAACTTATAATTTGAGGTGAAAAAATGGCATTTGATATTTCCAAGATGCGGAATATAGGCATCAGCGCCCACATTGACTCGGGAAAAACCACCCTGTCGGAGCGCATTCTCTTTTATTGCGACAAGATCCACGCCATCCACGAGGTGCGCGGCAAGGACGGCGTGGGCGCGGTGATGGATAACATGGACCTGGAGCGGGAACGGGGCATCACCATACAGAGCGCGTCCACCCAGGTGCAGTGGAAGGGCTACACGATCAACGTGATCGACACCCCCGGGCATGTGGATTTTACCGTGGAGGTGGAACGGAGCCTCCGCGTACTGGACGGGGCGATTCTCGTGCTCTGTTCCGTGGGGGGCGTGCAGTCCCAGTCCATCACGGTGGACCGGCAGCTCAAGCGCTACCACGTGCCCCGCATCGCCTTTGTGAACAAGTGCGACCGCACCGGGGCCAATCCCCTGAAGGTGCGTCTCCAACTGCGGGAAAAGCTGGGGCTCAACGCCTACATGGCGCAGCTTCCCATCGGCCTGGAGGACAAACTGGAGGGCGTGATCGACCTGGTCTCCCTGAAGGCGCTGTATTTCGAGGGGGACAACGGCATGGACATACGCCAGGCGGAGATCCCGGCGCATTTGCTTGCGGACGCCAGGAAATACCGCACCGAACTGGTGGAAGCGGCCTCCATGTTCTCCGACGAACTCATGGAAGCGGCCCTGGAGGGCACGGAAACCGAGGAGCAGATCGTCGCGGCCATCCGGGCGGGCACCCTGAAGGAAGAACTGGTGCCGGTTTTCCTGGGGTCGGCCTATAAAAACAAGGGCATCCAGCCCCTGATCGACGCGGT
>JAITMZ010000127.1 GCA_031290725.1 Spirochaetaceae bacterium | reverse complement strand
ACCTGGACGACGGCCCGGAAATTGCCTGGAAAGACCAGGTCTACGTCTCCTGGAGCGCCAACGACGGCTACATCGTGGAGGACATCGACAAATAACGAACACTAGGGAACCGCTGATTAACTTGAGGCTAATCAGCGGTTCCCTTTGCAACTTTCTCGTAAATCTACGACTTACTACGAAATTGCGGCCAAGTAAATCAGTGCTTTCCTAGGGGAGATGATATGCGGGGTTCAGGCTGCGGCCGTTTTTATAGATGGTGAAGTGCAGGTGCGGCCCCGTGCTCAACCCCGTGCTGCCCACCCGACCTATCACCGTACTCCGGCTCACCCATTGCCCCACCGTCACGTCTACCTTGCTCAAATGACCGTACAGTGTCCGGTAGGCGGAATCGTGGGACAGAATAATGTAAGTGCCGTAGGTATTGTTGAAGTCCACCGCCGCCACCCGGCCTACCCGTGCGGGATATACCGCCGTACCCTGGGGGGCGGCCAGATCAAAGCCGTTGTGAAATTCCCGGCGGCCCGTGAGGGGGCTTCGCCGCCCGCCCCAGTAGGAGGTAAGATGGAAACCCTGAAGGGGCCACAGGAAAAGGTCGCCGTTTATTTCCTGCAATTTGGCCCGGTCCAGCCGCGCGTTGGGCACAAAAAGCTTGTCCCCCTTTGACAAAGCATCCCCTATATCCCGACCGTTCACCGCCGCCAGATTTTCCGGGACGACGTCGTAGGCACGATATTTTTTCGCCACCTCCGCCACGGTTTCCCCGTCCTGTGCCGCCGTATACAGAATGCCGGGTATGGAAGGAATCCGGAGGTACGTATCAATCTGCAATGCCCGGGAATTGTCGATGTTGTTCACGTTGATGATGGTGTCTTCCGTCACTCCGAAATCCCGGGCGATGTGTCCGATCACGTCGCCCCGCTTCACCCGGTAGACCGTATAATACGGGAGCAGCGGGGCGCTCTCGACGATGATTTCCATGTCCGTGGTTTCCGGGGAGACAAAGCCGCCCTGACCCGTCAAATCCGCCTCCGGGGACGCGCTTTTTGCGCACCCCCCCAGAAAAATCATGGTCACCGAAGCGGCGGTGCAAAAATGTAATCGCTTCACGCTAATTTTCCCAATCCTATGATATAGGTTTCAAAAGAAGCGGACCGGCACGCCGTCGGCTTATATGTCCGCCCCGACGCGAACCTGGCGCGAACCTGCCTGAGCAATGCCCCGGAATCGCTTCCCTGAAAAATTTTTACCACCAAATTTCCTCCCGCTTTCAGTAGAGTATCGGCATAAAACAGGGCGCAGTCCACCAATACCCCGGATCGCGTGGTATCTACCAGGCGGTTTCCGGTGGTTTCCGGGGCGGCATCGGAGAGCACCACATCGTAAAGCCCGCCGTCCCGGGCCCGGAACCGCACGTCCTCGGCGGTCATATCACCCTCGATCATGGTAATCATACCGCTTTCGGGAATTTTTTTCAAGCGCCTTAGATCGACGGCCGTAAGATGCCCGTTCCCGTTCAACACCTGGGACACGTACAGTGTCCAACTGCCCGGAGCCGCCCCCAGGTCCAGGACGCGCTGGCCGGGCTTCAAAAGCGCAAATTTTTTATCTATCTCCATCAGTTTATATACCGACCGGGCGGGATAGCCCTGAGAGGCCGCCTTCTTTGCCCAGAAATCAGGTTTTTCATAGTTTTCTGCCATAATTTTTTATATACTAGCATATTTTTACCGATATGTGTACTACGTATGGAAAAAGAATTCAGCAAAAAATTAAAAAAAATCGAAATTATTCTGGAAAAAGCGCTGGTGGAGGATGTGCCGGAAGCGATGTTTCCTTCCCTGGTGGAACCCTGCCGTGATTTAATCCGCCGGGGAGGCAAGCGCTGGCGGCCTTTGCTGCTGGTACTCTGCGCCGAGCTTGCGGCGGCAAAAAAATCCGCCGGTGCCGCAGCGGGAATCCAGCTGGCCTATCAGCTCACCCCGTTGGTGGAATTCATCCACAACGCCAGTCTCATCCACGACGATATAGAGGATTCCTCGGATACCCGGCGGGGCAGTCCCGCGGTACACATTATCTACGGGGTTGACGCGGCCCTGAACGCCGCTTCCTGGCTGTATTTTCAGGCCGCCCAGTGCATCACCCATGTGCGGGATCCGTCCATGCGCCGGGAATTGTTCGAGGTGTACCAGGATGGGGTGAAAAAGCTGCACCTGGGGCAGGCCCTGGACATCGCCTGGCACCGGGATAACACGCAATTCCCGTCGGTGGACGAATACTGGGCCATGTCCAAACTAAAGACCGGCATCTTGACCGCCTTGGCGGTACAAACCGGGCTTCTCACCGGCGGCGCATCGAAAAGACAGATCAAACAGGCCGCTTCCCTGGCCGCCGATGCGGGGGGCGCCTTCCAACTGCTGGACGATGTGGTCAATCTGACCAGCGGAAATCCGGGGAAGAAGCGGGGCGATGACATCGTGGAGGGCAAAAAAAGTTTCCCGGTCCTCATGCATCTGGAAGCGCATCCCGAAGACCGGGAACACATCGCCGAGTGCTTCCGGCGGGCAAAACAGGAGGGCGTCGAAAGCGATGCGGTG
>JAITMZ010000150.1 GCA_031290725.1 Spirochaetaceae bacterium | reverse complement strand
CCCGGGGCAGCCGCAACCAGATCCGCCAGTTGGCGGGTATGCGGGGTCTCATGGCCAAACCCAACGGCGACATCATCGAGCTGCCGATACGGGCTAACTTTAAGGAAGGGCTGTCGGTGATAGAGTTTTTCATCTCCACCAACGGCGCGCGAAAAGGGCTTTCCGATACGGCCCTCAAAACCGCCGACGCGGGCTATCTGACCCGGCGTCTGGTGGATATCGCACAGGACGTGGTGATCAATGAGGACGACTGTGGCACTATCAACGGGCTGGAATATACCGCGGTGAAGGACGGGGACGACATCGTTGAGCACCTGAAGGACCGCATCGCCGGGAGATTTTCCCTGGAGCGGGTGTCGCACCCCATCACCGGGGAAATTCTCTGCGAGGCCAACGGGTATATCACCGACGAATTGGCGGAAAAAATCGAAAACGCGGGGATAGAGCGGGTGCGTATGCGGACTGTGCTCACCTGTGAGAGCCGTCACGGGGTGTGCAGCAAGTGCTACGGGCGGAATTTAGCCCACAATAAGGTTGTGGAGATTGGCGAAGCGGTAGGGATTATCGCCGCCCAGTCTATCGGTCAACCGGGAACCCAGCTCACCATGCGGACCTTCCACGTGGGGGGCACCGCATCAAAGGTGAGCGAGGAAAACCGAATTTTGCTGAAATATCCGGTGATTGTCAACGAGGTCACCGGTACCCATGTGGAACCCGAGGGGTCCGGCAAGTGGCTGTTCACCCGGCGGGGCAGCATGACCGTGACCCGGATAGCCGCGGAGTACGACGTCGGCAAGGCAAAACTGCTGGCGGCGGACGGCGACCGGGTACTGAAGGACGTGCCCCTGTTTACGGTGGGCAAAGGGAAGACCCTCTCATCGGCGGCGGGCACGGTGATGGTGATGGGCAGCAAGCTCTACATCACCGGGAATGCCCAGAAGATTGAAATCCCCAACGGATCCACCCTGGAGGTGGCCGCAGGGGATGTGGTGGAGGCGCACCGGACATTGGCCACCTTTGATCCCTTCTCGGAGCCGATCATTTCGGAATTTGACGGGTACGCCCACTTTGAAGACATCATCTCCGGTTCCACGATTACCGAGGAAGCGGACACCGAAACCGGGATGATAGAAAAGCGGGTGAACGACCTGTATCTGGACTCCAAGCAGCCCCGGGTGCTGATCACCGACGAGGCGGGGAACGAGCTTTCCAGCTACTACTTGCCGTCCGGGGCATATCTGCTCATCGAAGACAACGCCAAGGTGGCGGCGGGGGACACCATCGCCAAAATGCTCAAAGAGACCTCCAAAACCAGCGACATCACCGGGGGTCTGCCCAGAGTTTCGGAGCTTTTTGAGGCGCGGAAACCCAAGTCGCCGACGGTACTTTCCCAGATTTCAGGCAAGGTGCAGTTCAAGAACATCACCAAGGGCAAGCGGGTGGTGGTGGTGGAGGATGAATACGGCAAAAAATACGAACACCAGGTACCTCTGACCAAGCGTCTGTTGGTGCGGAACGGCGACACGGTGGCTGCCGGGGAGCCGTTATGTGACGGCGCACCCAGCCCCCACGACATCCTGGCGATTCTGGGGGAAAACGCTCTGCAAAATTACCTGATGGACGAGATCCAGCAGGTGTACCGTACCCAGGGGGTGAGCATCAATGACAAGCATATCGGGATTATCGTACGGCAGATGCTCCGAAAGGTGGAAGTGATGGCGGTGGGAGATACGTCCTTCATCTTTGCCCAGCAGGTGGACAAAACTCGCTTCCATGAGGAGGACGAGCGGGTCATGGCGGAAGGCGGCCAGCCTGCCATCGCACGTCCCATGTTCCAGGCCATTACCAAGGCGGCACTGAACATCAATTCGTTTATTTCGGCGGCGTCCTTCCAGGAAACCACCCGGGTTTTGACCAATGCGGCGATCAACGGGGCCACCGACGAACTGCGGGGGCTGAAGGAAAACGTGATCATCGGCCACTTGATTCCGGCGGGTACGGGGATCCGGCACTACCGGGGGATCAAACTATACGATGCCAACGCCATGGATATGGACGAGCAGATGAACGAAATTCTGGAACGGCGGCGTCTGGAAAAGGAGCAGGAAGCCCTGGCATTGGCCCAGTCCATGGAAGATTTGTCCTTCGATACCGACGAAGAATGAGAGCATGGCGGCGGAAGGCGGGTTTACCACCGGGAATAGCAAATTTCAGCGCATGACCACCGCGCCGGTGGAACGGCTGGTGTGCGAGATGGCGGTGCCCTCAGCCATCTCCATGCTGGTATCGGCGATGTACAACACCGCGGACACTTACCTTATTCAACCGCGAAGTCGAATAAGTCGAAGAAGTTTTAGGGGGAAACCACTGCTTTTTCCTTTCCTCATTTGACTTTTTCGACTTCTCGGTAAACATATTCTACGGGTCAAGTATAGTGCTTGCACGGGGTATGTTGATTTTGTAATCCTACGCATTTATTCTGACAAAGTACAGAAAAGTATTGACCCTTTCTCTTTTTTTTATTATCTTATAGTAGGAGGCAGTAAAAACAACTGCAATCATGCGAGGTATTAAATGAAAAAGAATTTTTTGAGCATTTTTTTTGCTCTTTTGGTATTGAACTTTTTTTCCTGCGGAACAACAAAATTCAGCCCGAAAAATAAGTTTGATTGGACTGGGACTTATACAGGGGTCATTCCTGCGGCGGATGCTCCGGGCATCAACGTTGAAGTTACCTTAAATAACGATGGTATATATAAAATAAGCTACCAATACATCGAGCGGGGGGATGATCTTTTTATCAATACGGGGACCTTCACCTGGAACAATGACGGGAGTACCATTATCCTGGACAGTAAAGAACTGCCCCCCTACTACAAGGTGGGTAAAAACACATTAACACAACTGGATATGTCCGGGAAAAAAATTGTTGGTACATTTGCCGGTAATTATGTACTAAAAAAAGCCGAGTAACGCCTGCCCTTGATATTCGGAGTTAATCAGCGCTTTCCTCATGTCCCCTCCGTTTTTGCCGATAGTGAAAGCGGAGGCATTATGCTTGAAGATTATAAAATAACCATCGCGAAATTAAAACAGGACATCCTCGACGTTTGGGGGCGTCTTTGACGTACCCGCGGTAGAAAAGGCGATTGCCGAAAAAGAGGCCCTCACCGGGGTGCCGGGTTTTTGGGACGACCAAAAAAAGGCCGGGATGGTGATGAGCGCCATCAAGGCCCTCAAGATTCGCGTGGAACCCTGGCGGCGGCTGGTGGATCGGGTCAATGACGCCGAGGCGCTCTACGAACTGGGGGTGGAAGCCTGTGATACCTCCGTGGAGGCTGACCTGAAGGCCCAGGCAGATGCCATTGCCAGGGATTACGAAAAACAGAGTCTTCTCAACCTGCTTTCCGGTGAAGTGGACCAGAACAGTGCTTTTTTAACCATCCATTCCGGCGCGGGGGGGACCGAGGCCTGCGACTGGGCGCAGATGCTCTGCCGTATGTATAGCCGCTGGGCAGAGACCAGGGGTTACAATATCGAGGTGGCGGACATGCTGGAAGCGGAAGGGGGGCTCAAGTCGGTGACCCTGGAAGTGACCGGGGAATATGCCTATGGGTATCTTAAATGTGAGGCCGGGGTCCACCGGCTGGTGCGAATCAGCCCTTTTGACGCCAACGCCCGGCGCCACACGTCCTTTTCGTCGGTCTATGTGTTCCCCGTGCTGGACGACACCATCGAGGTGGACATCCGCCCGGAAGACCTGCGGGTGGACACCTACCGCTCCGGAGGCGCCGGAGGCCAACACGTGAACAAGACCGACTCGGCGGTGCGCTTTACCCACCTGCCCACGGGGATTGTGGTGGCCTGCCAGAGCGAGCGGAGCCAGACCATGAACCGGGCCACCGCCATGAGCATGCTTAAGGCCCGGCTTTACGAATATTATAGGGAAGAAAAGGAAAAGGAAAACGCCCGGTTCGCCTCGGAAAAAAAGGACATTGCCTGGGGAAATCAGATACGATCCTATGTGTTCCAACCCTACACCATGGTGAAGGACCATCGCACCAAGGCGGAATCCGGAAACATCCAGGCGGTGATGGACGGCGCCGTCGACCAGTTTATTGACGCCTTTTTGGTGGCCAAATGGAAGGGCATCCCCCTGGACGCCGCTGTGGAGGCCGATGATCTATGACCGGCAGGATGAAAGGGGCCGCCCTGGCTACGTTGCTTCTGTGGTGCGGAACCCTGGGGGTGTCCGCTGCGGACAGCGTCGCCAAGGAACAAAACTGGGTGCTGGCGGCCGCACCCTTTTCGGTCACCGCCGTTTCCGGCAGAAACATGGGCACCTCCGCCACCCTGATTCCGTCGTATATCCTGGACCAGCTTTCCGGCGGCCTGGTGCACCGCATTCTGCCCGACGAAAAACAGATACGGCTTCTGCGGGAACTGCAAACTCAGCAGCAGGCAATTTTTTTGGAGCTATCCGCCGCCATAAAAAAGCGGGACTCGGCGATTTTTGAAAGCTCCCGACCCCGGCAAATCAAAAAACTTATCAAAGCTGAAGAAAAAAAAATTAGAGACATAAAGGCCCGGATAGATGGAAAAACCCTGGAAATTCGCGCGGTATTTCCTGAGTACGGGCAGGATCTACAGGTGAGGGAAACCTGGCGGACCCGCAGAAACGCCGCCAAGGTATCAAAGATAGACTACGGATCGGAGACGGTGGTACTGTGGAAGGACGATGCGGAAATTTTGTTCACCCAGATTCAGAATACGGAGGGAGATTTCCTTGCTCCGGTGGAACTGGAACGGGCCCTGGCGGCGGAGAAAATCAACGCCCTGGTCATGGGCAGCATCCGGATACAGGACGAATACGCAGCGGTACAGGCGGAGGTTCGACGCTATCCGGGGGGCGTCCCGGTGGCTGCCACCATTGAAATCGGCCGCTTGGACGACGTGGAGACCCTGGCCCGGCGCATCGCCTACGCCTTTCTGCCCCACATAGAAAACTACGAACCCGCGCGGATTACCTTCGCTTTCCCCGCAGGCATTCCGGAAACCTTCCGAATCAACGTGGACGACATGGTTTTTTCGACCATACCAAATGCGCGCCCCCTGTCCGCCGGGTTTCATCAGGTGTCCGTTGAAGCGCCGGGATTTCAGCCCGAGCGGATCACCGCGGATTTTTCCAGCGGCACCGCCTACCAAATCGACGTGGTGCTGACGGAAAACCAGCTCCGCGCCGTGTCCCTGGCTTTGAAACAGCAGACCCAGGGGCTGTTTATGATACAGGGGATCAGCCAGAACATCCCCGCGGAGTCGGTGAATCTGGCGGAGGGAAAGACCCTGGGCCGTTTTGACCCGGACGGCGCAAACCAATTCCCCGGGTATTTCGTGATTCCCCCCAGGGCCGCGTCATCCCCCCACAAAAATTGGGTAGTGGATCCCAACACGTCGGATATTTCCGCGCGGATAGAAAAAAGCCGCAAACAAATGTATCTGGCATACAGCCTGTTTATGACTTTCCTGCCCATCACGGTTATCGCCCAAGGGGAATACGTCAAAAGCCTCAACGGCTCCCTGACCGGTGCAAATGATATGTCCAAGGCTAATCTGTGGAAAAACGGCATGTATATCGCCGCAGGCACTACGGTTGCCTTGGGGATCACCTGGATTTGGCAGTTGATCCGGTATTTGCGGGTTGCCAACGAGGTGGTGCCTGTGGAGGCAAAACCGCTGCCGATTGCCGCAGCCATACCAACCGAAGGGGGTACACAATGAGTTTTGGCGAAACCTTACGAAAATTATTTAAAGTACACAGCGGCGTGGAACAGGCCTTTTTTGAGGAGCTCACCGACGCGCTCATCGAGGGCGACATCGGTGCAAAGGCCGCGTTTCAGCTTATGGACAGACTGGAAAAAAAGTGCCGCACCGAACACATCGCCGACGAAGCCGCCGTGACTGCCCTTCTCCGGGACGAGCTGGCCCAAACCGTCCGCGCTTTTGTGCCGGATCCGTCTCCGGGGAGGACGAACATCTGGCTGCTCCTGGGGGTGAACGGCGTGGGCAAGACCACCACGGCGGCAAAATTGGCCGGCTGGTATACCGGTCGTCAGCCCGGACTTCCCTGCATCCTGGCGGCGGCGGACACCTTTCGTGCGGCTGCCATCGAGCAGCTCAAGCTGCATGGCCGGCGTCTGGGGGTGCGGGTGGTGGCTCAACAGCACGGAGCCGACCCGGCAGCGGTGGTGTACGATGCGGCGGATGCCGTGACGGCTCTGGCGGGCGGGTTGGTTCTGGTAGACACCGCCGGACGGCTTCACAACAAGGAAAACCTGGTGCGGGAACTGCAAAAGATCGAGCGGGTGGCCCAGTCACGGGCCGGTGAGGGATGCTGCAAAAAGCTCCTGGTGCTGGACGCCACCACCGGCCAAAACGCCGTCGCCCAAACCGAGGTCTTTCATCGGGCGGTGGGTGTGGACGCGGTGATCCTCACCAAAGCGGACTCCGCAGCCAAGGGGGGCGCTCTGTTCACCATCGGCCGGGAGATGGACATCCCCGGAGCCTTTGTGTGTACCGGTGAAACCTACGCCGATATTCGCCCCTTTGATCCGGCGGAATACACCAATTCTTTTTTGGACATCCTTTGAGGCAGGGTTTATGACGCATTCACGTTGGCGCAAAAATTTACAAGCATGCCGGGCCGCAAAGATCAGGGCGCTGCTGTGCGGTGCTCTGTTTTTGCTGGGAAGCGGATTTTTTATTTCCCAGGGTGTGAATTCGCAGGAAGCGTCCCCCCAGCCGCCTGAAATGCTACCATCCGATGTCACGACAGCGGATGAGCAGTTGTCCGCTGTACAGACAACTGTTGAGGGCACACCGGACAATAGTATGCCGGATGAGCAAATACCAGTTGTCCAAACACCGGGCAAGCAGACATCCGATGAGCAGTGGCGCTACGAAACTCCAGGGGCGGCTGAATTCGCGGAGGAGGACAAAACCATTGCCTATGAAACCGGCGGCGGCAAACTGCGCCGGGCGGCATACCTGGACGAGACCTTCGCGCTCCTGTCTGAAACCCGGTCCCGCCATGCGGTCACCGGGAACCTTGCATATTTTGTGCAAACCCGGTATGATGAGGGCAACCATCTCACGTCCCGGGCGGTGTGGACCAGCGGAGAGGACAAAACGGTGCGGGAATCCCTGGCGGAATATGTGTATTCCACGGAGTCCCAGTTGCCCAGCAGGCGGGTTTTGACCAATTTTATTGCCGGAACTAGGGAAGAGACGGATTTTTTGCCCAACGGCAAGGAGTCCCGCATCACCGGCTATAAAGTCGTGGAGGAAAAATCGGAGCTTGCGTTTCAAACTGATTTTCGCTATGATACGGCGGGCCGGATTACGGAACGACGGAATGTGGCCTGGATGCTGCCGGGAACCGAGCCGGTGACGGAAACCACCCGCTACACCTGGACCGGGGCCTCCAAAAACCCGGACTCCGAATTCTTTCGGAACGATGAACCGGTAATAAAAACGGTGTATACCGGGGAAAACGCCTACGTTGAGACGCGCTATTTCGGTCTGGGCTTCCAGGTGGAGACGGCCTATGAAGACGGAGAGCGGATTTCGGAACGATTTTTACAGGACGGTAAAGAAAAACGAAGATCATGAAAGATTTTTTGACGCGGATCAGGTGGATTTTTTTTGTTACCCGGCGATTTTCACGGGTGGACCGGGATTCCCGCGCCCTGGTGACGGGAGTTTTGTCGTCCCTGGGGATTTGCTTCGGGGTGATGACGTTGATTGTTACTTTATCGGTGATGAACGGCTTCCAGCGCGCATATATCGACAGCATCATGGAAATCAGCTCCTCGCACATTCGCTTCGAGGCCGCCGGTGACGCCGCCGGTTTTGTGGCCGCCGTGAGCGCGGACCCCGAAGTAGTGGCGGTGACGCCCTTTTTTGAAGCCCAAACCTTGATGACCGGTCTGGGGAAGATAAGTCTGGACCGGCAGCAGGCGGCGGTCGTGCGGGCGGTGCCGGGCAACATCGCAGAGATTGATGCGGGGTTTGCCCGGGAAGCGGATGTTCGCCGGGGAAGTTTTGATTTGTCGGAACCCTCCTCCATCGTGCTGGGGTCGGCGCTGGCGGGGGCGCTGGGGGTGACCGTGGGGGACTCGGTGAACTTCCTGGCTCTTTCCGGCGGCGCAGACGTGGATTTGATTTCATCCAACCGGGTGTTCACCGTGACCGGCATCTTTCGATCAGGCTATGCGGACATCAACGCCGCGTACTGTTTTATTTCCCTGGAGGACGGGCAGAAATACTTTGGCACCGCGGCGAAGCGCATGTTCAGCGTTAAGGTGAAGAATTACGACCACGTGAACCGGATCATCGCCCGGCTCCGGCCGGCGGCGGATGCCCAGGGCATTTCGGGCACCTGGGAATCCTGGCAGAGCTACAACCGGGCGTTTTTTGGTGCGCTGCGGGTGGAAAAAAACATACTCATGCTGTTCGTGTTCATTATCTTTGTGGTGGTGGGGGTGAACATTTACAACGGAATGAGGCGGATGGTTTACGAGCGCCGGACGGAGATCGCCGTGTTCCAGGCCATCGGCGGCAGGCGGAGCGACATCCAGGGGATTTTTATTCTCCGGGGCTTCCTGACGGGCTTTTTCGGCGCTTTTTTCGGGCTTGTCCTGGGGCTGCTCATCTGTGTGCGGATGGATTTGGTGTTCGCCTTAGTATCCGGCTTGAGTTACTATTCCCAATATTTTTTTGCATCCCTGTTCAACAGCGGGGCATTGGTGTTCCTGCGGGAAAATCCCATGTACCAGGTTTACGGGTCTATCCCCGCCCGGATGCAGGTGCCGGAGATTTTGCTCACCACCATTTTCGGTATATTCTCGGCCCTGGCGGCGGCGTGGGCTGCCAGTTTGACCACCCTGAACACACAAATCGCGGAGGTGCTGCATGACGAATAACATCATCGACATACGCGGCCTGGAAAAGACCTTTGTCACCGGCGGCGGACGACTCACCATCATCAGGGATTTAGCTCTCACGGTGGCGGCGGGTACCCGGGCGGTGATCACCGGTGAAAGCGGCAGCGGCAAAAGCACGCTCCTCAACATCATCGCCGGGCTGGACACGGCAACCGGGGGAAGCATCGTGGTGGCGGGAAATGCCATCGACCGGCTCTCGGAGGGCGAATTGACCCATTACCGTGCCCGCACCCTGGGGCTGATATTTCAGTTCCACTATCTCCTGAAGGACTTTTCCGCCCTGGAGAACGTGTATCTGCCGGCCTACATGACGGGGTCACCCAAGAAGCTCGCCGAAGAAAAAGCCCGGGCACTGCTGGCGGACGTGGGGTTGGCGGACCGGATGTCACACATGCCGTCACAGTTATCCGGCGGGGAACGGCAGCGAACCGCGGTGGCCCGGGCGTTGATCAACAACCCGGAGCTTATCCTGGCGGACGAACCCACGGGCAACCTGGATCCGGCCAACTCGGCCATCATCGGCGAGCTGTTATTTTCCATCACGGCGCACTACGGCAAGACCATGCTGCTGGTGACCCACGACCAGGGTCTGGCAGGGATGGGAGACCGGCAATGGCGATTGTCCGACGGGAAGCTGGTCGAATATACCCGGTAATTTTTCCCGTCCGGTTTGCCGATAGTGGAGTATGAAGCGCTTTTCCCTCTGTATCCTGATGCTGGCGATGTTTCTCCCCTCCTCGCCGCTCCATCCCTATGCGGTGATATATAAAGAAGAATACTACCGCCTCTATCACATCCATGCCCAGCAGCATCCTGACGACGCCATCGAAAACATCTACTGGTTGGAAAAAGCGGCCAAGGTGACATTCTGTAACCCCAAATACGCCCTGGTGCGGATCGAGAACGAGACGGATTGGGAAAAATATCGCGCCCTGTTCATGATGCATGTGAACCTGAAGCTTATCGAGCAGCACCTCAGGCTGGGGAAGAATTACGACAAGCAGGTGGCTTATTTCTACGATGCCCCCTGGAAGGACGAATATCTCCGCCAACTTGAGCGCGCCGATACGTGCTACCGCACCGGGCTGGCCTACTGGGAAGAGGCCCTGAGTTACTTCCGGCAGGCAAACGACGGCAAATTTCGCTTTCTGTTCCTCACCGGCGTGCAAAACTGGGAGGACGAGCGGGAGCGTATCGCCACGGGTAAGCTGGATTACGCCAGGATCATCCAAAAGGAGCTAGCACGGCTGGAGCAGATGCGCGCTGTTTGGCAGGAAAAGCGCTGATCCGCAGCACTACCCACAGACTGCCAGGGGACTTGTGTTAGCCCCGGGCCAGTTCTTCCGCCGCCTGATAAATGGCGGCATACACGATGTCGATAGATTCGTCCTCCAGGCTCGAAAAAGCGACCCGCAGGGTGCGGTCATCTATGGCGATGGTTCCTATGCCGTACCGGTGCAGCAATTTTTCGCGCAGCGCTTCCGCATTGACGGCGGTGCATCTGAAACTCATGAAATAGCCCGAATTAAAGGGCAGGGGGCACAGGGAGGGGCGCCCCTTTTTTGTGTCCACAAAAGCGCGCACTTTCTTATACCGGGCCTGGATGATATTCCTGAACGCCTCTTTTTCTGATTGCACGGCGGTTCCGGGAGCGGCATACAGGTTTTTCAGCAGGCTTTGCCCCACGGTGGATGAACAGGAAACGGTAGAGCGCACCTCGGCCATGGTCTTTTTGATGAGCGCGTCGTGGTGGGCGGCGGTCAGGTTTTTTCCCCCATAGGTGACAAACCCGCAACGCAACCCCCAGGTAAAGTCTTCTTTGGTGGGGCCGTCGATTTTTACGGCAAAGATATTCTCGTGCATATCCGCGAAATAGGCGAATAGGGACTGGGGTTCTATGTCGTCCTCAAAGCGCAGGCCGAAGTAGGCGTCGTCGCAGATTACCAGTATTTTTGCGCCACCTTCCGCGATGCCCTGTATGACGCCGCGGATTTCTTCGGCTTCCCGCACCGTGGGGGAATATCCCGTGGGGTTTTGCGGAAAGTTCAGGATGACCCGCACGCAGCCGGTCCGGCTTGCCTCGTCCGTCAGGGCGGCTTTCA
>JAITMZ010000144.1 GCA_031290725.1 Spirochaetaceae bacterium | reverse complement strand
TATGTTAAAAACTCCGGCAGTTTTTTTAATTGCTCTAAACCAATAGCGCCCATCATTTCAAGGGGACGGAAATTATACCCCGGTAATACAAAACGCCAGAATTCATCAAATTGATTATCGCTTTTGGGAGAGCATACCAAATTTTTTTTTGGTAAACTGCGCGTCCACCCGTGGGCGCGCATACAAAGCAGTATTTGAAACAATTCCTCGTCGTCCGTAACAACCATGCCGCCTTCCATCGTGGAAATATGGTGGGAGAAAAAACTGGAAAAGGTTCCCATGATTCCCCAGGTGCCGGCCTGTTTATTTTTGAATACGGCGCCCAGTGATTCACAGTTGTCTTCCAGCAGGATAATGTTTTTACTGCCTATAATCTGTTGTATTTTTTCAAAATCATTGGGATTCCCCAAAAGGTTAACCGCCACGATCATTTTGGTTTTTTTTGTTACCGCGGCTTCCAATTGGTTCAGGTCATAGTTCAATGTTTCCAGATCAATGTCCACAAATTTAAGTTTTAAGCCGTATTGCTGTAAAGGGTAATAGGTGGTAGGCCATGATACAGCAGGCACAACGACCTCGTCACCCCGCTGCAAAGCGTTCTTCTTGCGATAAAAGAGAGCTGCAACTGCCAACAGATTGGCGCTTGAACCGGAATTCACCATGACACAATGTTTTGATCCAATAAATTGCGCGAATTCACGTTCGTATTGTTCAACACATTCTCCCATAGTTGTCCGCTGCGCGGCGAGCACCCGTTGTACCGCTTCTATTTCTTTGTGATCCCAACTGCTGGAAGCTAATTCATATTTAATCATGGCTGTGCTCCAAAAAAAATTGATAAGCTTGACCTATGCCAGCTTCAAGTGAGGTTTCCGGCTTAAAACCCCACTGTGTTTGCCGGGTAATATCAAGCAATTTTTGTTTCATACCTACCGGTTTTGAAGTGTCATGGATAAACGCGCCATTGTACCCCAATACCTTGTTTATGGTTTCATAATACTCGTTAATCGTATAATCAAATCCCAGACCAACATTCATAAGTACCGGAAGCGTTTCAAAATGCTGTACAGCCTGGGCGGCACATACGGCCAAATCCCCGGCATACATGAATTCACGCCGTGCCTTTCCATCCCCCCAAATAACCACTTCCCGAACATTTGTTTTAAGAGCGTCATGAATTTTCTTTATGACACCGGAGATCATGTGGGAATTTTTCTCGTCAAATTTGTCCCACCGTCCGTATAGATTGCAGGGAATCAGGGTTTTATATTGAAAACCAGGGCATTCACGGCTGATATATTCACACATTTTTTGAACCGACAATTTTGCCAGCGCATATCCTTCATTGGTGGATTCCAGCTTTCCTTCCAGCACATGGTCCTCTTTGAGGGGATTTTCGTGTGCACAAGGATAGGTACATGAACTGGAGAGATTGAGAAAGTGCGGTATCCCCTGTTCTTTTGCGGTTTTTACCAAATTTATTCCCATAAGAGCGTTGAGGGTAAAAAAACTGTACATATCCTGCATGTTTGCCTGGATACCGCCAACCTTGCCGGCGCAGTGGATAACCATGTCCGGTTTGTGACGGCGCATATACCCAATAATATCATCAGCATTTAACAGATTTAATTCTGTAGATGACGGGCAAAGTAGATTCTGTTGCCCCATATAGGGATTTTCGATAATATTGCGCCCCACCATACCGGTAGAACCAGTGATAAGTATTTTCATTTTTTCCTTTGGGAAATAGTACACTCATTCATAGTAATTCTTTACCTCGTATCCGCCGGCTTTGATGTGCATTTCTTTTTCCGCCAGCTTTATATCACTTTGGACCATCATTTTAATCAACTGTGGAAGCTGCACCCGAGGTTTCCAGCCAAGTTTTATGAACGCCTTGGTTGGGTCCCCGATAAGCAATTCCACCTCAGCGGGTCTAAAATATTTCGGGTCAATTTCCACGAGGATTTTTCCATTTGCCGCATCAATTCCCTTTTCGTCAATCCCCTCACCTTCCCAGCGTATAGTTATTCCCGCTTCCTTAAATGCCATGGTGATAAAATCCCGCACCGTGGAGGTGACCCCGGTGGCCATCACGTAGTCGTCCGGCGCGTCCTGCTGGAGCATGAGCCACATAAGTTCCACATAGTCACCGGCAAAGCCCCAGTCGCGCTTGGCGTCGATGTTGCCCATATAGAGCTTGTCCTGCAAACCCAGTTTGATGCGGGCTGCGGCGCGGGTTATTTTTCGGGTCACAAAGGTTTCGCCCCGGATAGGGCTTTCGTGGTTAAACAATATGCCGTTACAGGCGTACATCCCGTAGGATTCCCGGTAATTCACCACAATCCAGTAGGCATAGAGCTTTGCTGCCGCATAAGGGCTGCGGGGGTAAAAGGGCGTGGTCTCTTTTTGGGGGATTTCCCGCACCTTGCCGAAGAGTTCGCTGGTGGATGCCTGATAAAACCGGACTTTTTTTTCCATACCCAGTATGCGGATTGCCTCAAGGAGCCGGAGGGTTCCAATCCCATCGGTGTCCGCAGTGTATTCCGGCACTTCAAAGGATACCTGCACATGGCTCTGGGCGCCCAGGTTGTAGATTTCGTCCGGTTTGACCTCCTGAATAATGCGCACCAGGTTTGAGGTATCCGTTAAATCGCCGTAGTGCAAAAAAAAGCGCTTGTTTTGCTCGTGCGGGTCCTGATACAGGTGATCAATGCGGTCGGTATTGAAACTGGAAGAGCGGCGTTTTATGCCATGCACATGGTAGCCTTTTTTTAGTAAAAATTCCGACAAATAAGCGCCATCCTGTCCGGTAACGCCTGAAATAAGCGCAGTTTTCATATCCGATACCTCCTTCTACAGGGCACTAACACCCCAGCACGGTAACACCATCAATATGTTCCCAAGTGATCCGCTCATCCCAAGGCGCTTTTTTCGTGTCGTCCCGACGGTCAAAGATCACGAGGTATGCGGGGGCATTGCTGTCTATTTTGTCCCGATAGCGCATTATTTGGTCCAGGCCTTCTTGCCGGACTTCGGCGGGAGTGTCGTAGGAATGAATCAGTTTTATCTCAATGATGTGCTGGTGCCCCTTATAGTCCACCATTAAATCCATACGCCCCCGGCCAGCCGCGTATTCCCGTTCAATTCGTCCACCGCCGTTTAGCACCCGCTGCAAAAACGCCTGCAACAGCAGATGGGGGAACACTTCGGTGTAATCTGATTTCTGTTCCCATATTTCCGAGTTTCGCCGCCAGAAGCGCTGAAACTCTTTTAACAGCGCGTCCATGTCCAAAGTACCGTCTGCTTTTTCCCAGCGAAATTCCGGTTCGGGTATCGCATCCTGTATGCCGCTTGTCATCTGCCGGGCAAGCACTTCGCGGTAAATCGGGTTGGCTACCTGGGGCGTTCCCCGCTCTTTAACCACGAGACCCAAATCAAGGCAGAGGCGGAATCCTTCGCTTTCGGTGAGCATCACGTCCGATGCACCGGACATCAGGGTTTCCAGCACCCGGCGGACTCGCGGGTCTTCCATGCGGTAGGCCAGCGCGTCCAAGTGGGTCTCCCGCGCCAGAATCATCTGCTCCCGCGCTTCCTGGATATGCCCCAGGCTGACCGTTTCATGGCTGTCTTCGTCCAAAACCCGCATGGTGGCGCGTTTGAACAGGGAGTTCACTATCCACGGCTGCCCCCGGGATTGTTCCCACACATAGCCAAGCGCTTCATCGTTTATGCGTTGGCCGGTTTCCGTTGTCCGTTGGGCGAATAAATGCGCGATGTCCTCCTGGCTGAAGTTTGACAGAACGACAGAGTCTTCCTTGATGTTAAAAGGCGAGCCGGGATTCGGCGCAACGCCTCCCTTTGCGGCGGTAATGTAGTCCTTCAAATCCCGCATTCCCACCAGGGCAATTGACACGGGGAATTTCCCGCCTCCTCGGTTGGCAAAACCGTCACGCAATTGCCGCAAAAAACTAATTAAAACATCCCCTTCCAATACATCAACTTCGTCAAAAAGCACAATCAAAGGCTTGGGCGCTGTGAGCGAAGCCCAATTACCCAATATGTCGCTTAGTTGTGAATCCGGGGCCGCATTCCCGGCGGACGGGACCGGCAAGCCTCCCCTTTCGGCCCATGATTTTATGGAATTACAAATAGCCGGCATTGCCTTTTCCATTTCCGTCACGCCCTGACAGCGCTCCACGCTCACGTAGCAGGAAATTGCCTCGTCGCCTGAGTTTATTTCCCGCATCCAGGATTGCAGAAAAGTGGTTTTTCCTGTCTGCCGGGGGGCGTGAAGTACCCAGTAGAGCTTATCCCGAATGTAGCGATGTAACTGCGCCCCCACCAGCCGGTCTTCAGGGGGCAGCATGTAGTGATCCCAGGGATTGCAGGGACCGGTGGTGTTGAAAAAACGCACGGGGCGTTTTACGGGCTCATTTTCTTTATTCATCCCAATGTACTCCTGCACTTTCCACCCGCCCCGCTTCAACCACAATCCGGCGGTCGCAGCGCTCCACCGTGGAAAGCCGGTGGGCGATGACTATCAGGGTTTTGTTGTGGCTCACGTCGTAAATTTCGTCCATGATTTTCGCCTCCGTATCGTTGTCCAGCGCCGAAGTTGCCTCATCCAGAACCAGCACGTCCGGGTCGCTGTACAAGGCGCGGGCAATGCCGATACGCTGTTTTTGCCCGCCGCTCAACTGGATGCCGCCCTCGCCCACCAGGGTCGCCGCGCCGTCCTTGTGGACGAGAAAATCCCAGATGTTCGCCATTCTCAGTACCCGCTCAAGCCGTTCTGTGTCATACTCCGCACCGAACGCCACGTTTTCCCCCACGGTACCGTCGAAGAGATAAATGTCCTGGGGGATATAGCCGATTTTCCGGCGCCATGACCGAATGTTTTCATCGGTGAGAGGCACGCCGTCGATACGGATGATTCCCGATGCGGGCTTGTTGATGCCGATCAGCAAATCCGCCAGGGTGGTTTTGCCTCCGCCGGATTCGCCGGTGAAGGCCACCTTTTCGCCCTTGCGAATTTCCAGAGACACATCCCGCAGCACGTCGCTGCCGGTCATATACTGGAAGGACACGTTTTCCATGCGGATGGATTGTTCAAAACTGATTTCTCCATCGCCCGCACGCTCGGTCTGCAGGTGCAGGGCCTCGTCCACCGCATCCAGGGGACGTTGAAAATACACGATTTGATTGATGTTTCCCAGCAGGCGGTTGATCGAAGGCAAAATACGATAGAGTGCCAAAGCGTACATGGAAATGATGGGAATCACTTGTGCGGGTGAACGGTAGCGCCACAGGATGTAAATCACCGCGCCAACCAGAAGCGAAAACCCGCAGCTCTCCAGAATATTCCGCGGCATGGCGTTTAAAGTAGCGTTCAAAATCTGGGCGCGGGCATGTATCCGCGCAGACATGTTATAGGTTCGCAATATGGCTTCCTCGGTACCCTTTAGTTTTAGAAACTTATAATTACCAAAGGTTTCAACCAAAATTTGACTCTGCTTTTTTGATTCATCGGACCGCCGCTGCCCCTGGATTTTGCTTTTTTCGATCAGCACGCGCAAAATAACAAAAAGCAGTATGAGCAAAATAAGGGTGATCACCAGAGTCATCTGCCAATCCACCGCGACCATAAAACTGTACAGAAAAGTTACGACGAGCAATTCCGAAAACATCTGCAGCACGTTCAAAACCATGGCACTCATATTGGCTGATTCACCGATAATGTACAACAGTTCCCCCGAATTCTTTTGCACATAGACCTTGTAGGGAAGGTTTATAAAAACCCGAAAAAGATTGCCCGCAATTTTTCTATACAGCCCGTAAGAAAAATTATTTAACATATAATTGTATATTACGTTGTAAATTGCCCTAAAAAAATAAAAGCAGATAACCGCGATTCCAAAAGCCAGCACAAAATAATTTTTTGAAACAAACCCCAAAAAATCAAAGACTTTTTTATACACACCGGTATCAATTAAATCGGGATTGGATGCGACGCTGATAAAAGGCATAATAATCGAAACCCCGACGGTTTCAATAATCGACAGAAAAATTGTAAGTATAAATAATATAATTAAATACCACTTTTGCTTCCGGGTAAGCAAAAAGCGCAATTTATTGATGGAACGGAAAAGTACCGATAACTGCATAGATTTTTCGCCAAGGTGTTTTACATAAAACACGGGTAGAGAATGTTCAAAAACCGCCGCGCCACCGCATGGCCGAAACACATTCCGGCGTACGACGATTTGTATTTAAGGACACATCTAAAAACTAAAGTTCTTCAACAGAGCCTCACAGCCGCATTATAGCATATTCTGCGAGCAATGGCAAGTGAAATGTGCAAGGATGTGGGTGAAATGCGTAAAATTTCAGGAAATTTATCACTCTTTTTTTCGCCCTAAGGACATGCTGTTTAACCCCAGATCAAAAAAAAAATTCACCGCTAAATCGAAAAAGAAGTTAAAGAAGTAGAATTTTTGAAAATAAGGAAAGCACTGATTTATCCTCATTAGGATAAACCAATGCTTTCCAAGGGGACAGGTCATAAAACCCTCGCCGCAAAGCAACACTACAACAATAAATCAGCGGTTTCCGTGAGGAGACATTTTTACCTGACAAACATCTAAAAATCCAACCGGATTTTTAGACGTGCCTTCTTACTGCTCTGACTCAAGGCTGGACGTAAAATTTTGCTCGGCAGCCACTTTTTCTTTCGCGATATACCTGCCGATCTGTTTGGCTCCAAATTTTTCCATTTCCCGCTGCTGGTTGCCCTTTTCGCGGTTTTCGATAATGCCCCACACGTCTTCTTCGGCAATATCGCGCTCGGAAGTATCCTGAGCCCGATCATAGATGATCTTCACGTCCTTGAAGTAGCTGATAAAATCACCGCCGGGGACCATCGGGTCACGGACAACCTGGAACCCAACGAATGTAACAAAAGGAAGTTCCATCTGCGGATACAACGGACGAAGGGCGGATACCCGACCGCGGACATCGCTGATATAATCGGGGTTCGTCCACCTCATTTCCTTCCAGCCGTCGAAACCCATGCTGCCCATGAGATAGCGGTGTTCCACCTCATCCTGGTCTTTCAGAATGACGTAGAGCGCGTAGGGAAAACTGTTACCATAGGCAGTCACCTGGATGGCCCGGATGACGCCGACATTGCGGACCAGACCGTAGCCCCCTTCAAAGAGCTTCACCTCACCGTTGGGACCGGCACCGGCGGCCCCCGGACGATCACCGTTTTCATCGGTCTCGGCATAAGCTTCGTAGGCAGGGATCGCAAAGGAAGGTACAACCCGCGCGTTGGCATGGGCATTGGTGCTGGGAAACAAAATGCGCACACCCATGATGTTCTTCCCTGCAAAGGGAACCTGGGCTTCCGTGCGGACAGGAACAGCACGCACCCCCGATTTGGACAGGGACTCCACGGAACGGGCCGAAGAATTCAGGTGAACCTCCCACTCCCTGAGGGCGAGGGATGTCCTGAGGGCCGCGCGCTGCTCCGGGTTAAAAGAAGCGAGGGCCGCTACGGAATAATCCATCGCCGTCCGGCGATTTTGAGTGGGATTGCCATCCGCATCGACGATAATATCTGCGTCCAACAGGGTAAAATCAATAACCACAGACTCATCGGCACTTACGCACACACCGGCGAACAAAAAAATCGCCGCCGCCAATAAAACAAAAGTCTTTTTCATCGAAAAACTCCTTTTTCCTTACAACAAAATATATCCTAAAGGCAGATTAAACGATAACCGGCACCGCCTTTTAGTCTCTTATAATCATTATCACCTTATTTTTTATTTTTGTCAATAGGTTTTTGACTTTTTTCTGCATTTTTTGTAAATTTTTGTGCATATCTTCTATAACGGGAGGTTTTCAGGCATCTCCGGGGGCTCTCGCCACCGGAGAAGCTGGGCTTCCATAAGGCATTGGCTCTCCTCCAGGATATGAAGCTGCTCCGCCTTGGACTGGGGAGGGGGGTAAATCTTCAAAATTTTTAAGCGATAACAGCCGTTGGGCATGAAACGGAACACGGATCCCAGGGTGGCAAACCGGTAACTGCCCTCCAGCGCACAAGCCACCACCGGCATGGGGCGCCGGGTGAGGATGCGGCGGAATCCTGCGGCGTAAAACCGGCACATATTTCCGTCACGGCTCCGGGTACCCTCGGGGAATATCACGCCGAACAGGCCCTGGTCCACGATCCGGTCCGCAAAGGAATCCAAACGCTCCATGGCCGTACCGGTGTCGCCGGTCCGGGGGATGATGCAGTGGTCCTGAATACGAAGGACATCGGAGATCAGGGGCACACCCTGGGCAAGCTCCTGTTTCGCCACAAAACGGAGCCGGCGGCCGGAGAAAAAGGTCATGAACAATGGTATGTCCAGCAGGCTTTGGTGGTTGGAGATGACCAGACAATGACGGGGAAGCACATCGGTGAAATCGGGGGAGGAGGCCACACGAAAATTCAGCATACGCCGGGCAACGCGGAAAAACATGGGGGCGCAGTAACGCACCACCACACCGGCCAGGTAGCGGGCGCCCCGCTTGCTCAAAGGGGACACCACCAGAATTGCCAGCCAAAACCCAAGCAAGATAACGATGACGTACCCAAAGGCCAGAACAACCAGCATTGGCCGTTAATCTTCCGCTTCCGCCTGCTTGAATTCCGCCGCAGCTTTGATCACATCTTCGGCGATGCGGCCGGAAATCGGATCATAGTGGTCGAAGGCGGTCTCAAAGCTGCCGGTACCCGAAGTGAGAGACTTCAGGTCGATGGCGTAGCGTACCAGTTCCGCGTGGGGAACCTGGGCACGAAGTTCTACGATACCCCCGGGAAGCTGATCCTGGCCCAAAATGCGGCCCCGTTTGGTGGTGATGTCGCTCATCACGTCCCCCATGTATTTTGACTCGATCCACACGGTGATGTTCATGATGGGTTCCAGCAAAATCGGACCCGCATCTTTCATGGAGTTCTTGAAAGCGTTCCGGCTGGCGATGCGGAAAGCCGCTTCCGAGGAGTCCACCGGGTGATCCTTGCCGTCCAGCACCGTGGCGGCCACGTCGGTGACCGGATAGCCCGCCAAAATGCCGTGTTCCATGGCCTCCACCACCCCTTTTTCCACGCCGGGGATGTAATTCTTGGGGATAGCACCCCCGAAGACCGCATTGGTGAACTTGTAGCGTTCACCCCGGGGCAGCGGCTCGATGGACAGCACCACCCGGGCGTATTGGCCGTGCCCGCCGGATTGCTTCTTGTGGGTGTATTCGGCTTGGGCCTTTTTCTGGATAGTCTCCTGGTAGCCGATTCGGGGCACGGAAGTGGTGATGTCGATCTTCTGCTGGGTACGGATCCGATCCAGGATGATGCCGATCTGCAGTTCACCCATGCCGGAGATCACGTTCTGCCGGGTTTCGCCGTTGTAGCCGAAGGTGATGGTGCGATCCTCCTCAGTCATGCGGGTAAGCTGCTCGCTCATCTTGTCCTCCGCTTTTTTGTCCGGGCAGGAGAGGGCCACCGAATACACCGGTTCAGGAAGACGCAGTTTGGTAAGAGCAGAGGCACCGGACGCCGCGGTCAGGGTGTCCCCGGTGCCGGCATTGAGCTTCACCGTGAGGCAGATGTCGCCGTAGGCGGCTTCCCGAATTTCGGTAAGCTTCTTGCCCACGCAGCGGTAGAGCTTACCGAGCTTTTCTTTTTTTTCGGTACCCGTATTGTACACCTCCGAGTCCGCCTTGAGTGTACCCGATGCGGCTTTAATGTACGAAATGCGACCGGAAAACTGGTCGTTAGAGGTTTTTACCACCAAGGCCGTAAGGAGACCCTCCGCCGTACCTTTGAAGGACATTTTCTCCCCCCCGGCACCGGTGGTTTCTTCCAGTACATGGGACGGATCAATGCCGATCTCCGCGATGAAATTGAGCAGCGGGACCAGACCGGAGTTCCGGGTGACGCTGCCGGCCAGGGCGGGGACAATGCGGTTGCCCTCAAGGGCTATTTTCAAACCCCGGATGATCTCGTCCTGGGTCAGCTCACCTTCATCGATAAACTTTATCAGCAGGTCCTCGTCGCCCTCCGCAGCGGAACCGGCGAGCTTGCCCAAGGCGTCTTTGTAGGCATCCTGGTATTCGGCGGGAATTTCGACCGGCTCCTCTTTTTTACCGGCAGCGGGCACCAGGTATGCTTTGCCGTGAAGCACGTCGATGATCCCCCTGTAATCGGGGCCGCTTCCCATGGGGATGCACACCGGGGAAATTTCCACCTTGAACTTATCGTGGATGTCCGCGCTGGCGGCGGCGAAGTCGGCCCGGGGGTCTTCCATGCGGTTCACGAATACCAGCCGGCTTTTCCCGCGGCGATCCAGGTCGCGCCACAGTTTAATCGTCTCGATTTGGGCACCCGCCCGGCTGTCGATGAGCATCAACGCCAGCTCACTGGACCGGAAGGCAGATATCACCTCGCCGATGAAATCCGCTGAACCGGGGGTGTCCCAGAGGTTCACCAGGGTGCCGCGCCAAGTGAGATTGGCCAACGCCGCATAAATGGAGATATGGCGCTGCACTTCATCGGGGGAAGCGTCGCTCACGGTCTTGCCGGACTCCACGGTTTGGGCTTCACCGATAACCCCCGCAACGGCCAGCAGGCGCTCGAAGAGGGTGGTCTTGCCGGTCTGCCCATGGCCGGCGATGGCGATATTCCGAATATGGGTGGTCGAAAAATCCATACTAGTCTCCTTTGATAATCTGATGGGCACCTCTAAAACTTCAGCCTTTGAGGTGTTCCGATTAAAATGCATTTGTGATATACAAATGCGAAGCCATCGAAAAATCTAACCGAGTTTTTCGATGTGCCCTGATAATCAGCGTTTTCCAGTATACCACAGTCCCCGATAAAAGTCAAGGGTTATTGCGCTATTTTTCAAAAATTTCTGTGATTGCCCGTCTCATGTGCTCCGGCAGGTCCACGGTAAAAGTCCGCCGCTCCCCCGCGAGGGGAATCGTGAGAGAACAGGCCGCCAGGCAGAGACGCTTGACAGCCATGTGCCTGGCGGCGGCACGGTTAGCGGCAAAATCGCCGTACCGGTCGTCACCCAGGATGGGGCAGCCGGCACCGGCCAGGTGGATGCGGATCTGGTGGGTGCGCCCGGTCCCCAGGGTAACCGCCAGCAGGGAAAACCGTACGCCCCCCCGCCGGGTGGTTCGCAGTGTTCGGTAGCGGGTGACGGCGGATTTTTCCGCGCCGATCTTCCCCACGGCGCTGTCCAAGGTGCCCTGCGGGTGGGGAGGAAATTCCAGGCAGAGCGCGGCGTATTCCTTTTGTGCCCCCCCGGAAGCCAGAAGGGGCGCCCAAACAGCGGCGGCGGCAGCGGATTTTGCCACCACCAGAATCCCGGAGGTGTCCTTGTCCAAGCGATGCACCGGGAAAACCTTGGTACCGGTAACTTCCGCCAAGACCGTATCCACCGAGCGGACTATCCCCACACCGCCCTGCACAGCCAGCCCTGCGGGCTTGTTGATCACCAGGATGGCGTCGTCCTGGTAGAGAATGGGGGGCGGACTTATCTTTGCCATGGGGAGCGTACAGCCTTTTCCGCTGATTAACTTGAGGTTAACCAGCCCTTCCCTTTGCAGGTTCGCCGTCGTTCTTAACGCGCCGCCGCCCGCTCAGCAGCTTGAGCCGTTTTCCCGACTCTTTGGGCACACCGGCTTCCGTGACGACGGATTTTCCGTTTTCACTCAACTTAAAGGTTGTCTCATGCATGCTGCGGGGCAACGCCAAAACCGCCTCGCAAATCTCAATACGGGTTCCCCACGCGATTTCATCGGCCACCATGAGTTCCGCACCGGGGTCAACGTAAAAACGCTTCAGCAACTCATCCAGATTCTCCTTTTCTTTCAGCCACTGCGCCTCGATCAGTTTATACGCCTTCTCTATATCCTTGTACCGGTTTTCCAGCGGCGCGTCCAGCAGTGTTTTTAGCCGGTCGTACTTCCTGGTGATGGCGTTGAGCCGCAGCCGACTCTCGTTCACCGCATCCCGCAAGTTAAAGTCTGTGCCCAGATAGAACGCGTTCACCTTGCCCGTAGGATTGGTGATATTAGCGGCGCTGACCGAATGGAAGCTGTATATCGTAGAATTGATGATGTCCGATCCCTCCTCCACGGTGACGCGCCCCTTCGTATGGATCGTAGAATGGATGATTTCAGAGCGTACCGTGATGTCCCCTTCCGAAAAAAAATTACAATGGTTAATGAAACGCACGTTCACGTCATCCCCAATCTTGATGGTCGATTCCAGCCGTCCTATAATGCCGCCGTTGACATTCAGACCGTGTTTGGCGTTCACATCGGTTACGTCCAGGGTCTGCATACAGGTGATCGTGCCGCCGGAATAGAGCTTGAAGCCGTCGTTGACAAAACCGTGGATAATAATATCCCCGGGGAAGTCGATATGCCCCGTGGCGTAGCCCACCGAGCCCTTGATCACCAGGGTCTCCTCCACATTGAGCACCTCACCGGTGAGCAAAAGCTGCCCGTCCTTGGCGGCATAGTAGCCGTTCTTCTCAATGCGGATATTTTTGCCCGCCTGAATGTTTTTCCTCGGCGCGATCTCGAAAGGCAGGTTCTCCCCGTAAACGTTACAGCCATCCTTCCCCGGATTTCCCGGATGCTGTACCGCCAGATATTTATCCTTCCGCACGATGGTGAACGGAGAAAACTCGCGAAAATCAACCTGCCCCTTTTCACTCTCCTGGATGCCATTTTTCTTGTTGGGGTTAAACTCGCTCAGCATTTCCACATAGGGCGGCACCTCTGCAACCGGTTCCGTACCCCGGGCGACTACCAGCCTGAACGGCGCCACGGCCCAGGCACATTCCGCAACTGCCCCCCGGATAACCTGCTCCTGGATACCGTGGACAATATACTCGAACGCCAGCATCGCATCAATCTGCTTCAGCCCGATAGGCGGGCCGCTTCCCCGGGACGGCATAAATTCAGCCCAGACCGTCATTGCGTCCTCCGAGACGGTAAGGTGAAACCTTTCATCATTGATATCCAAGACTTCCAATTGCCGCTGCCGATCCATAAATCACTGCCTTGTAAATCTAACGTTGAAAAACAAGCCGCTGCCGCGCCATTTTAGGGGGGGGGGGGGGGGGGG
>JAITMZ010000126.1 GCA_031290725.1 Spirochaetaceae bacterium | reverse complement strand
ACCTTTAGTTTTCAAGGCAAAGACATTCACTACGAAGTGTATGGCAGCGGCAAGACCATCTTGCTGCTGAACGGTATTCTCATGTCCACCCTGAGCTGGGCGGAGTATATTGAACCCCTGTCAAGCGGCAACCGCTTGATCCTGATGGATATGCTTGATCAGGGGCAGTCCGCGAAAATGAGCGGGCCCTATAAGCAGGACATTCAGGCGGATGTGGTCAACGCCCTCTGTGAGCACTTGGCCGTTGAATCCCTCTGCGTGGCCGGGTATTCCTATGGGGGCAAGGTGGCGTTGCAATTCGCCCTCAAATATCCCAAGCGGGTGGAGCGCCTAGTGCTGTTCAACTCTATGGCGTGGACCAGCCCCTGGATCGCCGACATCGGCGAGTCCTGGAACCAGGCGGCGAAATTGGACGGCAAGGCTTTCTACCTGTCCACCATGCCCATTATCTATTCGCCCCATTTCTATGAAGTGGAGAACAAATGGTTGACGGACCGTCAGTCCTGGGTGCTGCCCGTATTTGACAACCCCGTGTTCCGGGCGGCCATCACCCGGTTGACCGACAGCGGTTTGGGGTTCGATGTCCGGGATCGGCTTTCCGAGATTACGGCCCCCACCCTCGTCGTGTCCGGCGAGCTGGATTCCCTGGTGCCCATCGCTGAACAGACCCTCATGGCCTCCAAGATTTCCAACAGCCAGCATGTGATTTTGGCCGGCAGTGGACACGGCACCATGTACGAGGCATCCCTCGCCTTCGCCTCGCTGCTCTATGGTTTCGTCAACATCCCCAAGGTGGCGTATAGCCACAAGTAAGAAATGACCCTTCGACAGGCTCAGCAATCGGAACGCACTGGACTGGCGAAGGGTTATACCAACGAGTTTGTTTCGCAAACCCGTTAAAAATTTTTGAAAATTTATTGAAAATTCACTTGACGTTTTTTCAAAAGAGTAGTATATTATTAATATCAGTAGTGATTATTATTACTTATTTATAAAATAATAATTCGTCGCATTATTGATAGGGGATGTAAAATGGTAAAGCAACGCAAATACAGCAAACAGCGGGATGCGATTTTGAAGATCCTGCTGGGTACCAAGACTCACCCCAGTGCGCGCTGGATCTACGGGAAACTAAAACCGGAGATGCCTGACCTGTCCCTGGGGACGGTGTACCGTAACCTGGGGGTGCTCCAGGATGAAGGCGCTGCGGTGTCAGTGGGAGTAGTGGCCGGGGAGGAGCGATTTGACGGATTCATCAAGCCCCACCCCCACCTGGTGTGCCAGACCTGTGGCGCGATCCAGGACCGGCCCATTTCCCGGGGGCGGCGGATGCAGCGCGTGGGCGGTGAGTCTTGGAATTTTGTGATTGACCACCGGAAAACGGTGTTTTTGGGAATCTGCGACAAGTGCGCAGAGCGATTGAGTGAACAAACGGCCTAGCCGTTTATATATTTTTTTTGTCAAGGAGACAACTATGAAAAAATGGGTTTGTACTGTGTGCGGGTATGTGTATACCGGCGATAAGCCGCCCGCTGAGTGTCCGCTTTGCCACGTTCCGGCGGACAAGTTCAAGGAACAGGTCGCTGCCGACGCCTTTGCCGCGGAGCATGTGGTGGGTGTGGCCAAGGATGTTGAAAAGGACATCGCCGACGACCTGCGCTCGCACTTCAACGGCGAATGTTCCGAAGTGGGCATGTATCTGGCCATGAGCCGGGTCGCCGAGCGTGAAGGCTATCCCGAAATCGCGGAAGCCTACAAGCGCTATGCCTTTGAGGAAGCGGAACACGCCGCCAAATTCGCCGAACTGCTGGGTGAAGTGGTCACCAACAGCACCAAGAAAAATCTGGAACTGCGAATCGACGCGGAACACGGTGCCTGCGCCGCCAAGTTCGACATTGCCAAGCGCGCCAAGGAGCGCAACTACGATGCCATCCACGACACGGTGCACGAGATGGCCCGTGACGAGGCGCGGCACTGCCAGGGCTTCAAGGGCTTGCTGAAGCGCTATTTCTAATTTCCCGGGGATGTACTTGTTCGGGGACTGAAGTTTCCGAACACTTCTCATACCTTGAATTTAACCCGTGGGACGGATGTTTCACGGGTTTTTTATTCGTAACAATTCTTCGGGTTTATCAAATGGGACAAATATGGTATACTGAGAGCATGGACGAAAATACCATTCAGACGGGCCTGCACGATATGTACCGCGCCCTGGCTTTGGCCGGTGACGAGCAGTTGATAGCGGATTTTTTTGAATGCCTGCTCACGCCGGCTGAACGGGTGGATGTAGCCAAACGCTGGCTCCTGGTGCGGGAGATTGACCAAGGAACCAGTCAGCGGCAGATTGCGAAAAAGCTGGGGATAAGCTTATGTAAAATTACCCGCGGATCCAGCGAACTCAAGAAACCAGACAGCGCTTTCCGCCGGATGTTTGCCCTAGGGAAGCACTGATTAGCCCCAGGTTTAAGCGGACTCCCGCTGGTCAGTCAACACCGCGATGTCCGGCGTTTCCTTTTGTTTCACCACATTTTCGGTGATCACGATGTTTTTGTGCCCGGTGATGGACGGCACCTCGTACATGATGTCCAGCAGAAGCCGCTCCACGATGGTGCGGAGCCCGCGGGCGCCGGTCTTCTGCTTAACGGCGATATCCGCGATGGCATCAATGGCACCGTCGGTAAAACGCAGGTCCACGTCGTCCAGGGTGAATGATGCCTGGTATTGCTTCACCACTGCGTTTTTTGGCTCCGTGAGGATGCGCTTCAGGTCGTCCCGGGAGAGCTCCTTCAGGGCTACCGCCATAGGCAGCCGACCGATAAGCTCCGGAATCAGGCCGAATTTCATCAAATCGTCGGGGCTCACCTGGTTCAACAGCTCCAGGCGCTCTTCATTGGTCATATTGATCATCTTGGCACCGAATCCCACGCTCTTCTCCGCCACCCGCTGCTCAATCACCTTGTCCAGCCCCACAAAGGCGCCGCCGCAGATGAATAGGATGTTGGTAGTGTCGATCTCGATACCCTCCTGGTTGGGATGCTTCCGACCGCCGTGGGGAGGCACGTTAGACTTGGTCCCCTCGATGATCTTCAGAAGCGCCTGCTGCACCCCCTCGCCGGATACGTCCCTGGTGATGGAAGTGTTCTCGGACTTGCGGGAAATTTTATCGATCTCGTCGATGAATACGATGCCCCGTTCCGCCGCCGCGATGTTCCCGTCCGCCGCATTGATCAGCTTCAGGAGCACATTCTCCACATCCTCACCCACGTAGCCCGCCTCGGTCAAGGTGGTGGCGTCAGCGATGGCGAAAGGCACGTTGAGCCGCTGGGCTAGGGTTTTGGCCAGTAGGGTTTTGCCGGAGCCCGTGGGGCCGATAAGGAGGATGTTGGATTTTTCGATTTCTACATCCGTCCCCACTTGTTTGCCCTGGTGTACCGCCAGACGCTTGTAGTGGTTATACACCGCCACGGCCAGGGCTTTTTTCGCGTAGTGCTGCCCGATCACATATTGATCCAGGTACAGCTTAAATTCCTTGGGG
>JAITMZ010000109.1 GCA_031290725.1 Spirochaetaceae bacterium | reverse complement strand
GGCAGGCGTACCTTGTTTCCCGTCCTTCTGACCCTCAACGCAAAACTGGAGTTTCAGAGCCATGGCGGTCAGCAGGTCATCCCCATTGAAAAGTTTGACCGGGTTCCTGATTCTTCGATACTGGTGAAGGTGAGGATTCCCGTGGAAGAATGGGAGATTTCCCTGTTCCGCCGCCTGGGTCCCGCCCGGATTTATACCCAGGACTCAGGGGCCTTTGCGTTTTTGGCCAACACCCAGAAGGGCTTTCTATCGGACCTGCGCATCGCCTTCGGAAAATGGGCCGCTTACCGCAGCGTGGCCCTGGAGAATGAACTCATCGGCACGCGCCTTCCCCTTTCGCAAAAACGCCGTTATGCGGTGCTGGAGTATGCCGCCCAAGGCCTGAAGGAATCTGCGGCCCAGGTCGTTTCCCCGGTTGACCGGCAGCTTTTTTTGACACTCCTGGAGTATTCCCTGGAGTTGCTGACCTGAAATTGTAAAAAAAACAATATTTTAGCAATAATTCGCCGGAAATTCACCGGCGGCGCTTGATTATTTTTTTGAAATGCGGTATACTAAAAAATAGTTCTAAAAACTTCAGTTTTTGAAGTATGCCGATTTAAACTGCATCTGCGATATGCAAATGCGAAGCACGTCTGAAACCCAACCGGGGTTTTAGGTGTGCCCTGAAACAAAATTTCGCTTCGGAGGCATCACATGATTTTCCCCTTGGAACAACTGATTAGATTTACCGGGAATATATACGAAATTACCTGCGCCGCGAGCAAGCGCGCCTACCAGCTCTCCATGGTAGGGGATCCGCTGGTCGACGAGAACGACGGCAAAGTTGTGTCCAGCGCCGCATCCCAGATTTTTGACAACGAGGTGCAATACCGCCTGGAAAAGCGATAGCCTTAAGTCACCGCATCATCTGCTCCAGCTCGCTGTTCAACCTTTGGATATATTCGTCCTTGGGCACTATGGAGATGATCTGTTTCAGGTAAAAATTCGCCTTCCGGAGGTCGCTGTGGGCAAAATAGTAGCGATAAAACTCCAACAGGGTGTCCGTGTTCCGGGGATTGGCGGTCAAACTTTTTCGCAGGCATTCGATTTTTTCCCCGTCCCGGGTTTCCAGCAGGCTCATTTGAAGGTATAGAAAGCTTTTTCTGCCCGCTCGGGCATCCGGCAAAGCCTCCTGGATTACCCGCATCGCTTCTTCCCGCCGTGTGGTCACCGTGAGCAGCCGGAGATATGACCGTATGGCTTCGTCGGCGGCGGGCTGGGCGCGGTAAAAATCTTCCGCCAGGGCCCGCGCTTCGTCGATACGCCCCAGTTCCAGGCAGGCGCTCACGTGGATTTCCAGTATCCTTGGGGTGGCTACCTCCAGGTCAATAACCCTGCCGGTGTAATCGTATGCCCCCTGCCAGTCCCGGTGGGCGAAGGCCTCGTCCGCAGCTATGGCGAGGGCGGGGAAGCTGTGGGGATTCATCCCCAGGACCTGCTCCGCGAAATTTCCGGCGCTTTTTCCCCTGATGGTACCGGGGATCTCATCATTTGTCACTGCGGCGGTGATACCCGCGGCGAATTGGGCGGCCTGGAGTATCACCTTTTCGTCCTCTGGGTAGAGAGCCAGTGCCTGTTCCATCAAGGCGATGGCTGCGGCATTGTCCTTGAACCAGTCGCGTTGGACCGTGGCTCGCAGGAGCAGGTAGTCACGGGATCCGCTGTTGTGCCGGGTATAGTTGTCCAGCAGGGAGACCGTACGGATGTAGTCCCCCGCATCCAGGGATAATTGCGCCCGAAGCAGCGTGTATTTGCCGCTGCCCGGAAGGATATGTAAGATTCGGTCAACGAATTCTGTGGTCCGCTGAACATCCCCCCGCTCATGGTATATGTCGGCACAGAGTTCCAATGCATCCGGGTAGTTGGGGGAGGTTTCCAGCATCTTCAGGGCGATGGTTTCCGCCGCGCCGCCGTCCCTGGTTTGCGCGTACAGTACCGCCAGGGCGATGCTGGTTTCCCTGGTTTCCTGATCCAGCCGGTGCGCCGCCGTGAGGTAGACCAGCGCCCGGTTGGTATCCCCCCGCTTCCGGTACAGGATGCCCAACAGGTAATTCACCAGCACCGACTCTTTTTCCATTTCCAGAGCCTTCAGCAGGGCGTCTTCCGCCTGGTCGTAGTAAGAAGTACGGGTGGAGGAAGTCAACAGGATGAGGGACGGCAGTGTCAGGGTCAAAAAATCGAAGTTCCCGGTACTGGAATCATAGATGCCGCTGTACACCGACATGATGGCCCCGGTATAGGGATTGGGCGTGGTCACCTCCGGAACCTTGATCCCCAGGTTTTCCGTGGGGTAGGCGAGACCCATGATCCCCGAACACACCGACAGCAGTATTTTTTCGCTTTCCGTGTACTTCCCCGACACTTTCCTGAGCTGCATCACCGCCTGCATGAGAGACGATGGTGACCCCCGTTGAATGTTTTTGAGCACCACCGGCGGGATTTGGTAAAAAAAATTGTTCGGCACCGTGACCGGCAGGGGAAGTATGACCGACTCATAGGGCGGCGTTTCCAGAGGGAAGAGTGTTTTTGGATTTCCCGCACAGCCTGCGAGCGCCAGGATAACACAGAGCATAGCCCCATGCCGCCAGGTGATCCGCCGCATTACGAATCGCCTGGGGAGACCTTTGCCGCGCCCTGCGCCGCTTTCCGCCGGTAAAAGAACAACGCCAGCAGCACAATCCCCAGGATGATCAGGCTGGCGGGCCACCACCGGGCGATAAATACCGAAAATCGTTCCTTGATGA
>JAITMZ010000064.1 GCA_031290725.1 Spirochaetaceae bacterium | reverse complement strand
ATTCTTGAACCCAACGAGTTGACGGAGGACCCCAACGATTACCGCGCGCAGCCGGTCAACGTGAAGTCCTGGAGCGAGGCGGAGATCATCGACCGCGTGATGGACATCGGCGCGGGGCTCACCCGCAGCGACGTGGCCTCGGTGGTGGAGGCCCTCAAGCAGGTGCTGCCGCGCATTGTGCGGGAGGGCGGCGCCTTCAACACGGAGCTGTTCAGCGCCAGCTTCAGCATCCAGGGGGTGTTCACTGCGGGCAAGGACATCGACCCCCACAGCGTGCGCCTGAACGTGCACGCGGGCAGCCTGCTGCGGGATGCGGTGAAGGGCATGGCGACCCGCCGCGTGGACAATGTGCAGAGCGGCGGCCTTATCACGTCGGTGCAGGACGTGAAGTCAGGCTCGGTGAACGGCACGCTCACCCCGGATCGCGACTTGCGCATCAACGGCTCCAAGCTCAAGGTGATGGGCGAGGATGCGGCGGTCGGCGTCTACTTCGTGAATCTGGCGGACGCTAGCCGTACGAAGGTAGACCCGACGGACGTCGTGACGAACAACCCGTCGGAGCTTATGGTGGTAATCCCCGCCTTGGCCGCCGGCACGTACAACGTCCAGGTGGTCACGCAGTATTCAGGCGCAGGCAGGCTGCTGGCAAATTCCCGCACCATCAGCTCTGACAAGCCGCTGACCGTTGCTCAGGGGGTCTGAGCACGGGTGCTCAAGGCGACTGAGCACAGGTGCTCAAGGGGTCTGAGCACAGGTGCTCAGGGGGTCTGAGCACTGGTGCTCAAGGGGTCTGAGCACAGGTGCTCAGGGTGGCTGAGCACGGGTGGTCAGGGTGGCTGAGCACGGGTGATCAGGGTGGCTGAGCACGGGTGATCAGGGGGGCTGAGCACAGGTGATCAGGGGGGCTGAGCACGGGGCGTATCGGGGTATTTACTCTGTGCCCTCCGTGTCCTCTGTGGGAGTTTTTTTCTCACTCCTTCTGGGACTTTGCCAGCCCAGCGATACACAAAGGCACGGAGAGGTGTGAAGAAAAATGTCCCACAGGGGCACGGGGGACACGGAGGGTGGCTGGGAGGGCCACCGGGCTGGCAAGGCTCCCGGGAAGGCGCAGGCGGTCTCCGGGAGGAGGCCGCCTTTTTTGCTGGGAAAGATGCCAGCTAAAGAGTTTGCGCAGCAAACTCGTTCGTGCTACCGGCACGACTTGACAGTACCCTCCCTCTGGGGGTATACTATTTTTGCCATGCCTAGATTTCGCCTCGCCCTGTTGTGTGCCCTCTGCCTGCTCGCTGCCTGCTCCGACTCGCCCCCGGAGCTTGCCGAGGCGCGGCTCATCCCGGTGTTTGAGTTTTCCCAGGAGAAAACCCGCCCGAGTATGTTCGTTCATCTCCTGGTGCACCCCACGTCGGACTTAACCCTGGCGGACTCCATCGCCCTGGTGCAGCCGGACACGGGTTTTGTGTGGCGCGTCACCGGCGCCACGGCACTGGAAAACCCCGACGCCCCTTGGGTCACCGGCCCCCGGCTTGCCCCTGCGGTAGGCGCGGGCTTCTCCGAAGGTACCTACCGGGTGGTCTATACCGACAGTTCCGAGCGGGCCGCCCAGGTGGAGGCGCCCCTTACCTATCTGCCGGAGATACTCAGCGCCACCATTGACACGGTGGCACAGTACTTGCCGGACAACGCCGCCCGCCGCCTGGCCGTCTACGACGCCCAGGGTTTCCTGCTCTACTTCGGCTCCCGGGGCAGCGACCTGGGGGACGACACGGCCATCCGGGCCAAATACCCCCTGGCCTTCTCCTGGCGCGAATGTATCTCCCCGCCCGGCAATGCCCTGGGGGTGCTTCTGCCCATGACCTATGCCAACATCGAAGAAATTACCCTGGGCGATGAAACGGATGCGTGATGCGCGGCGTGCAGGATAATCATACCCCCCCGACGGGGGACTCCGGCAAACCCCGGCCCGTCAGAACCTACGTGCGCCGATCGGGGCGCATTACAGAGTCCCAGAAGCGGGACTACGACGCTTTGGCCTCCCGCTGGTGCGTTCCTGCCCGGGATGGCCGGCCCCTGAATTTTCCGGAGATGTTCGGCAATGATAACCCTGTGGTGATAGAAATCGGCTTCGGCAGGGGGAATGCCACGGCGCAGATTGCCGCCGGAAATCCCGGCGTCAACTATCTGGGTATCGAGGTTTTCACCGGCGGCGTGGGGCATCTGCTGGGGGAAATCCGGCGCCTGGGGCTGGCCAACCTCCGCATCATCGAAGGCGACGCCCTGGAACTGCTCGCCGGACGGGTGCCCGACGGAAGCGTGGCGGGTTTCCACCTCTTCTTTCCCGACCCCTGGCCCAAAAAACGCCACCATAAACGCCGCCTTCTCCGCCGCCCCCGCACCGACCTCCTGGCCGCCAAGCTCACCCCCGGCGGCGGGATCTGCTTCGTCACCGACATAGCGGACTACGCCCTCTCCGCCCGGGCCGAACTGGACGCTACCCCGGGTCTTGCCAACCGCTTCCCCGGCTTCGCCCCCCGCCAAACCTGGCGCCCGGAAACCCGTTTCGAAGCGAAAGGCACGGCGCAGGGCCGCGAACCCCTGGAACTGGTCTATGAAAAACGCCCCGAATCAGCGTGTATCCCTACAGGTTAGCCGTGAGCCAGTGCTTGAAGTCACCGTAGTCTGCGGTCATGTCCTGAGCCAGGCCGGGGAGCTTGAGCACCTTTTCCAGCCGCGCCGGAAGGGAGGGTTCCCGCCAGCAGGCTTTTTTTACCGTCTCGGCAAACTTGGCCGGGTGTGCGGTCTCCAAAACAATTCCCACGGCGCGTCTTTCCAGCACCGCCTGGGTCCATTCGGGCAAATTGGCCGCCAGTCCCGGAGTTTCCCGGCCCGCGGCCCACTGAGCGCCGGTATTCAACGCTAATGCCAGGCGTTCCAGGGCGCCGCCCTGCAAATCGTTCCAGGCAGCCCAAGCCACGGCGCCGTGGGGGTCAATAACGTAGCCCGTGCGGGTGTTGCAGTCCCGAATACCCTGAATGGTGCCCTCGTCGTCCAGCCAGTAGCCCGCAAAGAGCCGCCGCACCTCTTCCAGGGTGTACATAGATCGGATGCGCTCGTAGTTGCTGGGGGCGCCCACATCCATGGCGTTGGAGAGGGTCTGCACCGATGGCCGGGCGCGATACTCCCCGGAGACGATCCAGTCCGGCACAGTCTTGTTGGCGTTGGTGGCGGCGATGAACCCCGCGATGGGGGCACCCATCTTCCGGGCAATCAAGCCGCTGGTGACGTTACCGAAATTTCCCGAAGGTACCGCCACGATAATCGCCGGGTTTTCAATCTTGCTGTCCCGGGGAATTCGATTCCGCACCACCAGGGAAGCGTAGGTATAATAGAAGCTTTGAGGCAAAAGTCGGGCGATATTGATGGAATTGGCCGACGACAGGCGCATCCGTTTCCGCAGCTCCTTGTCGGTGAACGCCGTTTTTACCAGGCGCTGACAATCGTCGAAGGTGCCGTCCACCCGAAGTGCCCGCACGTTACCGTCGAAGGTGCACAGCTGTTTTTCCTGCAGTGGACTGATTTTGCCCCGGGGGTAGAGTATCGTCACGTCAAGCCCAGGCACCCGGTGAAAGGCACTTCCTACGGCGCTGCCCGTATCTCCGGAGGTGGCCACCAGGATGTGCAGGGGCGAATTTTCCCCGCGATTGAAGTAGGACATCACCCGGGCCATGAATCGCGCGCCGAAGTCCTTGAAGGCGCAGGTGGGGCCGTGAAACAATTCCAGGAGATAGGTATTTTTGTCCAGGGGCACCACCGGGGCGCTGAAGGGATAGGAATCACCGATGATACGCACCAGTTCATCCTCGGGGATTTCGCCCCCCGCATAATGCCGCATCGTTTCCAGGGCGATGTCCCGGAAAGACGGCTCGGGCTGTTTGTTCAAAAACCCCGGTGAAAGCCGGGGATACTCCACGGGCACGTAGAGACCTCCGGTGGCCATCCCCATGCCCTCCATCACAGCGGTTTCAAAGTTGATTTGAACCGATGAATCCTTTGTATCCGTATACACCATGGCAGCCCTCCTTATGCGGCGCGCAGTTTATTTGGCACTCATCACTTCCACATCGAAGGCGATGTATGCATTGGGCGGAATCACCCCGCCGGCTCCCCGGCTCCCGTAGGCTTCATTGGGGGGCAGCACGAAACTGCGCTTTTCCCCCACGGTCATGTCCTGGGTCATTTTATCGAACCCGCTGATCATCTGCCCCTCGCCGGTGGAAAACTCCAGGGGTTTCCCACGGTCGTAGGAGCTGTCGAAGGTTTCGCCGTCCAGGAAACGCCCCCGGTAATGCACGGAAACCTTCTTACCCTTGCCGATTTTCCCCCCCGATCCGGCTTTGGTGGTCTTATGATAAATGCCATCCGGCGACTTGGCGGCGCCGGGGATGAAGTCGGCAGCCTGTTCCATCGCGGCGGCTTGTTGGGCGGCATCTTTTTTGTCGTTCTCCGCCTGTACCGCCGTGACCAGCCGGTCAAAGTCCTCCTGGGAGGCGCTGAATTTCTCCGCATCTTTTCCCTGCCGGATGATTTCTACCTTGGTGATCCCGTCGCCGGTCTTCATTTTGTTCACCACATCCTGACCCTTAAGCACCCGTCCAAAAATTGTGTGTTTGCCGTCCAGCCAGTCTGTGGGCGCAATGGTGATGAAAAACTGGCTCCCGTTGGTAGCGGGGCCGGAATTGGCCATGGCCAAAAGCCCGGGTTTGTCAAACACCAAGGACGGCACGATTTCATCGGGAAACTGATACCCCGGGCCTCCGGTGCCGTTGCCTTTAGGGTCGCCGCCTTGAACCATGAAGTCCTGGGCATCGCCGTTCGCTTTGGAGATCACCCGGTGGAACTTGAGGCCGTCATAGAAGGGCTTGCCCTTGGCGGCGACGAGTTTTCCTTCCGCCAGACCCACAAAATTGACCACCGTCAATGGCGTCTGTTGGTAAAAAAACTCCAATACCACGTCACCCTTCGAAGTTTGCATGATCGCAAATACGCCGTCCTTGCCTTGAATTGCTTTTCTGTTTTCATCCATCGGAGCACATCCTCCCGCAGCCGCCACCAGGAAGCCCACCAAGGTGCAGACTACAAAAAATTTTTGTTTTTCAATCCTTTTCATCACGGACTCCTATTTTAGTCGTAGCACCTCAAAAAACTGAAGTTTTTAAAGGTGCCCATTTTTAAAGCTTTCATTATACGCCTCGGTAAACCATGCCACCAGTGCTTTGAGCCGGGCGCTGATAGAATCGCCCACGGCATCCCCCGCAAAGGGAATCCAGCGAATCTCCGCCCGGATCAGGGCGTGGACCAGAAAATCGCTCCCCAAGTCCCGCACGGTGAGATGCAGGGTCATCTTTTCCGGGGACACACCGGTGAAAATCCCGTACTTCAGGGCACTCACATTCACCGCAGTCATTTCCACCTGGCTGCCCGTTTCCCGGTACTCCGCCCGGTATAGACATTCCCCAAAGGACGAATCCTCCAGCAGGTAGTGGCGGCTGTTTCCCGGCGCGGTGTCGTAAAAGTCCGGTATGCGCCGCCGGGTTTCCGGGCCGTCCACCGTGCAGCAGCGGCTGTAGAGCACCATCTCCCGGTTTCGGCGGTGGGAAAAATACCGTATCCCCTCCATAGTGGACAGGGACTGCACAATCCGCGCCGCCAGTGCGGTCTGATCGTCCTCCGTGCCCTTGGCAGCCAGATAGCTGCCTTCGGTGATGAAATCCGGCCCCTCCCGGCGCTGGGACTCGGCCACGGTACGCACCTCCACCGCCGCCAAAGGAAGCGCTCCGGATGCCAGCAGTACCAGCACGGCAAGCACCACACCCCGCCGCACGATTCCCAATGGGTGCCTACGAAGGATTTCGGGAGCGCCGGTTGTTTTCATAGCCGCCCTTGTATATCACCCGAACCTGCTTATACAGCCCTTCTCCCTCGCTTTTGGTCTCCACATCCCGAATGTCGTTCAAGGCGGTGTGGATCAGCCGGCGTTCAAAGGGATTCATGGACTCCAGCAAAATCGACCCGCCCCGCTGCCGCACCTTGTCGGCGGTGTTGTAGGCCAGACGTACCAGGGATTCCTCGTGGTGGATCCGATAGTTTTCCGCATCCAGGACTATCCGCAGGTCGCCCCGGCCCAGGTGGTCGGCATAGACGTTCAGAACCATTTGCAGGGCGTCCAGGTTTTTGCCCTTCCTGCCGATGAGTATCGACGAACTGGGGGACGACAACTTGATAATCAGCTTGGCCTCTTCCCGAAGCATAATCTCCGCGCCGGCCTCGTAGCCCATCTTTTGGATTACCGTAGTGATAAACTCCACGAGCTTTTGTTCAAACTCGTTCTGCGGCATCGGGTCAGCCACGATTCTGGTTTCACTCCGGGCATCCCGGCTTTCCCGCCCGCCGCTTTCCCGGCGGCCTTCGTCCCGGCGCCCGGCGCTTTGGGCAGTGACACGATCCGTAGGTTTGCCGGTTTCCGGAAGCGCCGCATCTTCGCTGCCGTCGGTGTGGACCCGGATTTTTACATACCCCTTTTTGAACAGGGTGGTTTTTTGGGTCTCCAGAATCTCCACATCGAACCGGTCCTGTTCCAAGCCGAGCTCCGCAGCCGCCAGCTCAATAGCCTCCCGCTCGGTTTTTCCGGTAAAATCATATTTCATATATTCCTCCTGTCAAATCGGAACCACCTCAAAGTTTAAATTTTTAGAGGATCCCTATCGTTTTTTCTTCCGCGGGACAAAGACAGCCGCTTTTTTTGTTCCCCCGGCACCCTTTTTTTTGCCCATCATTTTGTTAATGAGCATCTGTTGAAACAGTTGCAGCACGTTGCTGGTGGTCCAGTAAATCAGCAATCCCGACGGAGCGTTGTAAAAAATGAAAAAGAAGAAAATGGGCATACCGTACATCATCATCTTCATCTGCCCCGCATTGGTGCCTCCCCCGGCGGAAGGTGTGACCTTCCCGAAGAGCAGTTGGGAGATCACATAGATGATCGGCAGCAGACGCAGACGGTCCCAGCCCAAAAAGGGAATGGTGAAAGGGAAAGCCAAAACGCTGTCTCCCACCGATAAATCCGGTATCCAGCCGGGAATAAAGGACGCCCCCCGGAATTCAAAGTAATTGTTGAACAAATTAAACATGGCGATGATGATGGGGAACTGGACCAGCAGCGGCAGACACCCGGACATGGGATTGTACCCCGCCTCTTTGTAAAACTTGGCTATCTCCACGTTCAATTTTTCCGGGCTTCCCTTGTATTTCTCCTGGATTTCCTGCATCTGGGGCTGCAATTCCTGCATCCGCGACGTGGCCTGGGAACTCTTCCGGGTCAACGGGAAAAGCGCAATTTTCAGGATGACGGTGAGGATGACGATGGTTATCCCCCAGTTGGGGAACACCCTGTACAGCAGCTCCATGCACCACTTCAGAGCGGCCTCCAAAAACGAAAGCACCCCCGTGGAGGTCATGCTCTCGTTCAGCCTGAGGGCCGACACCCTCCAGGGATTGCCCCCTTCGGTATTGTAGACCTTCAGGTCGCTCTCCGCCAGCGGTCCCAGATACACATAGTAGGTGTCGGTGGCTGTGGGGCTTTGTATGGCGGCGCGGCGGATGAAAATCTGGGAATTGGCATAGTTGTCCACCTCCACCGCCGACGAATAGGTAATGTTCAGCATATCCTGAGGGGCCGCCGGAACCACCAGGGCCGTGAAGTACTTTCCCTCCACGCCGGTCCAGTTCCAGGGGTTGCTGAAATCCTTGATCTGCCCCTGCTTCACCGTGTCGGTTTTCTTTTTTGCCCCGTTCCAGGCCATAAACAGACGCCGCTCGTACCGGTCCTTCTTGGGGTCGTAATATGGGCCTATCTGGGGAGAACTGCAGAGGGTGTAGGCGGCGTTGTCAAAGGCCAGCCCCGTGCCGTCCGCACTGGTCACGACGATATCCAGCTTGAACATATAGTCGTCGGGCGCAAAGGAATAGCGTTTGGTGAGGGTGAACTCTTTTTCGGTGCCGCCGGCGGTCTGTAAGACGAAACGCCGGCTGAAGGTGATGGACGAATTCCCGTCCCGCTCCGTCCGAAAAAGCTCCTGGATAACCCCCCCCCCAGACCCGCCAAAAGCCACGGCAAAGGCGCGGTTGGTCTGGGTGACATTGTCCGTCATCTGCACACCGTGATCCCCGTCCCGGTGACCCAGCAGCTCGTAACTGATGATGTCACCCCCCCGGTTGGTGAACACCGCCCGCACCTTGTCCGTGGTGATGGTGTGGGTTCCCTCAATGAGGGCCTCCCCGGAGTCACCTCCGGCGGCGGGCAGAATCGCGGCGGCGGGCGCGGCAGGGACGAGGGCCTGATCCGCAGGCACCGGAGCGGCGGCGGTTTTAGCCGGAACGCTCCCCGGCGGTGGGGGCGGGTACAGGGTACTCTGCACAAAATAAAAGCCGATGAGCACCGCCGCGGACAGCCCAATGGCTATCAATGTATTTTTTTCCATATAAACAACTCCTGAAGGAACCGCTGATTACCGTGAGGTTAATCAGCGGTTCCTTTTACAAGCTCGCTTGAAACAACGGAGGCTGCGCCTCCTCGTTGCACTATACCCGTAGGCCTACGACTTTGCCGCACGGGTCGGCGTCAAGCTAATCGGCGCATCCCCTGTGTTTCCCCTCAGGCAGGGCGGGTACCGGGTCATACCCGCCGGGGTGAAAGGGATGGCACCGAAAAACCCGCGCCGCCGCCAGACAGAATCCGCGCAGCGCCCCGTATTTTTGAATCGCCTCCAAAGCATAGGCCGAACAACTGGGGTAATACCGGCAGCTTTTGGGCAGCAATGGCGAGATAAACCACTGATACAGGCGAATCAAGCCGCACAATAGCCCGTTCATCCAGAAATCCGCAGCAAGCCCGCTTTTTTACACAACCGCCGCAACTGCCCATCCCGAAAGCCGAAGGAATCGGGGCCGGAATACATCAGGAACAGCAGGTCGTGACCGGAACGCAGGGTATTTTTTCGCAGACGGTATGCTTCCCGGCACAGGCGCTTCACCCGGTTCCGCTGCACGGCGGTACCGAAATGACGGGGCAGCGTAAAGGCCACGCGATTCCCCCCTGTTCCGTTCCCGGATACAAAGAGCTTTGCCCCGCCGATGCTCACCGGCGAACCTTTTTTGAAGAGAAGTTTTATCTCGCCGGACTTTTTAATCCGTTCATCCCTAGTAAACCGCGCGTCACCCACACCCACTCCCTAATACGGCTTCTTTTCATCGGAAGCGGTAAGCTTGTACCGCCCCTTTGCCCTCCGGCGCTTGAGAATCATGCGCCCCCCCCGGGTGGCCATGCGTGCGCGAAATCCAAACCTTCTATTGCGTTTCACCTTACTCGGTTGATATGTTCTTTTCATAAAACCGTACTCCTTATTTAGATTATGTAAACCTGATTTATTTTACCGCAAACAGAAAATTTTGTCAAGTGTTCAACCCCCGGATAATGAAAAATCTGCAAAATTCCCCCCAAAATAGCAACATTAGTCAATTTAATCGGAATATCTCAAAAAATTAACGTTTTTAGAGCTCTTAAAATTTCATCTGGAATTTCTGGAGGAGCTTCCGGTGGAGGCGTTGTACATCCTGATCCTCCAGGCCGAGTTTCAGGGCCTGCTCCAGGGATATCATGGCGGCTTCATATTCCCCCAAGGCGTATTCCGCCAGGGCTTTGCGGTAGTAGGTGTGGGCCTGGAAGGGATTTATTTCCAAGGACTTGGCGAAACAGGCCGCCGCTTTTTCATTGTCCCCCAGCAAGCTATGGACGATCCCCGAGTAATAGTGGGACTGGGCGTTCTGGTCATTCAGGGCGATGCTCTGGATGAAATCTGCCAGGGCGCTCTGAAAATCGTTCCGGGAAAAATGAGCCATCCCCCGATGTTTGTAGATGACCGACAATACCACGGGGGTTGGCCGGGGATCAAAGTCGATAATCCGGGTGTAGATGTCCACGGCGGTTTTGTATTCCCCCAGGTTGTGGGAGTGGATCGCATCCAGGATGAGTTCATCGATGCTGCCGCGCAGGAAAGGGCCGACGGAAGGTTCAACATCGGCGGCGGGTTCAGCGGACTGTTGTTCCCGAACCAACAATCCCGCCGCAAGCGGCAGAGTATGCTGTTCTCCTGAAGAATCGGTTTCGTCTTGCATACCTCTTTTTCGCTCCAGGGCGTCCGCTTTACTGTAGAATGATTGTCGGCGGTGGCCGATCTCCGAGTGGAGCCGGGTTTGGTAATCCCGAATTTCCTGGAACAGGGTGTCCGCCAGATTCAGACTGGCGTTGATGGAGGCCAGTTTCCGGCGCAGCGGCAGGCCGAAGGGGGAAAACTCTGACTTATATACCAAGTCGTGCTCCGCCTCGGCCCAAGCGTCTTGCAGAATGGTACGCACCTGAATCTCGCACAGGAAGTTGTCCGCCATGTCCGGGCGGCTCATGGTGCCGGGGAAAAGGGCCGCCGCACCGGCCAGCACATCCGGGGGAATCCGCACCAGAAGATGGATGGATTCATAGCCGAACTCGAAAAATTTCTGTTCCACGCCCTTGCGTTCAACCTCCACGACTTCCAGGGCGTTTTTTACCTGCTCCACCACGGCATTCAAATCCTCCAGGAACACGCAGATCACCCGGATACCCAAAATGTCCGTGGTGAGGGGAAAATCGCCCCCCGGTACGGCCATACCCTGGATCTTGAGATTCAGGAGTTTTTTGTAATAATTTGAAAAACTCTTCAGCCGGGCTTTGTAGGTAGGCGGCGATGCCAAAGTAACGACGCCCCTGATTTTTTCCACCATCCCCGCCAGAATATGCTCCAGCATCGGGGCGAAGGCCTGATAGTGGGCCAGAATCTTTTTTTTGTCAGGGGTGGCAGAAAGCGAATTTCCGGACATTTACAACCCCCCTCCGCCGCAGGCGGCCTTTTCCTGCGCCGCCTTTACCGAGCCCATCATAATCGCCACAGGCCGGAGGAAGGACACGTTTTCGCAAATGAACTGCACCACCACCATCATGGGCACTGCCAATACCATCCCGGCGAATCCCCAAATCCAGCCCCACAGGGCCAATGACGCTAAAATCAGGAAGGGCGAAATCCCCAGGTTTTTACCCTGCACCCGGGGTTCCACGATATTTCCCAATATCATGTTCACGGCGAGCATCAGGATGCCCACGTACACGGGCCGCACCGGGTCGGGCCAGAACTGCAAAATCGAGAAGGTAAAGGTGAAAAGTCCCGCAGCGATGGAACCGAAATTGGGGATGAAATTGAGGGCAAAGGCCAAAAATCCCCAAATGATGGCAAAATCGAGCTTCACCGCCATGGTGCCCGAAAAAACCAGCAGCCCCGTGGACAGGGAGATAAAGAACTTCACCGAGATGTATTTGGCCACCTGACCCATGATGTCCTCCAGGATGGCGGTGATATACCGGCTTTTTTCGCCGCTCATCGCCAGGGAAAGTTTTTCCCGAAGGGCCTGCATCTCCACCAGCAAAAAACAGATGAGCAGGCTGATCACCACCAGGTTCCGGGCCACGGCCACCACGCCGTTGGAGAAGGTAATGGCTGAGTATTGGATGAAGCTCCGCATCCCTGCCATATCCCACAGGTTGCTCAAAAAACTGTTGTCCGCATTAAAGGGCAGCTTCAAAATCCCCGCGATGGTCTGGTAGACCGTCAAAAACCGCGCCTCGTACCGGGGATACGCCGAGAAGACCATGCGCACGCTGGACACCAAGAGCAGAAAAAAGCCACCCAGTACCACGAAACTCACGGTGATCACCAGGGTCACACTCAGGTTCCAGGGAATTTTGACCCGGCGGTTCAGGAATACGATCAGGGGATACAAAGCCGTGGCGAAAAACACCGCGATCACCAAAGGCACCACCACGCTGGCGGCAATTTTGAGCGCCCCAAGGCCAGCGATTACCGCCATAAAAAGCATGAGGAAAAACGTGCCCCGGGGAAAACGAATCGGACGATCCGGCGGATGTTCCGGCGGACGGCGATTCAGAGGCCCGCGGAAACCGAACATCAGGGGGCTCCTTCGGAACTGCGCGGCCCAATGCGCGAGAAGCCGGTCCAGGGCACCAGCGCCGGCGGGACGGTGACGCTGCCGTCGGCGTTCTGAAAATTCTCCAGGATCGCGATGATGCCCCGGCTCACCGCCACCGCCGTGCCGTTCAGCATGTGGACGAACTTGTTTTTGCCGTCTTCGTCCTTATAGCGCACGTTCAGGCGACGGGACTGGTAGTCGGTGCAGTTGGACGTGGAGGTGACTTCACCCCACTCGCCGTTGTTTCTGCCGGGCATCCAGGCCTCCAGGTCCCACTTGCGGTAGGCGGGGGCGCCCAAATCGCCGGTGCAGGTGTCCACCACCCGGAAGGGGATTTTTAGGCCGGTAAAAATCTCTTCTTCAATGAGGCGGAGTTTTTCGTGCAGTGCGTCGGACTGCTCCGGGAGGCAATAGACGAACATCTCTACCTTGGAAAACTGATGCACCCGGTAGAGGCCCTTGGAAAATTGCCCGGCGGCGCCCGCTTCCCGGCGAAAACAGTGGGAAAGCCCGCAGTAGAGGAGGGGCAGTTTGTCCCTGGGCAAAATCTCCCCGGCATGGTAGCCCCCCAGGGTGATTTCCGCGGTGGCCACCAGACAGGCGTCCTCGCCCTCCAGGGCGTAGACGTTGGATTCGTTGCCCCGGGGGTTGAAGCCGATACCCTGCAAAATCTCCATGCGGGCCACGTCCGGGGTGATGAAGGGCGTGAATCCGTGCTTGACCAGCAGTTGCAGGGCATACATCTGCAGCGCCAATTCCAGGAACACCCCTTCGTTCTTGAGGTAATAAAACTTTTGCCCCGACACCTTGGTGGCCGCATCAAAGTCGATGATGTCCAAATCGGCCCCCAACTGCACATGGTCTTTGGGGGCAAAGCCGAATTGCCGCACCTGCCCTACCTGCTTTACCTCCAGATTTTCGCTGTCCACTTTGCCAATGGGGGCGTCGGGGTGGGCCATGTTGGGTATCTTCCGGCCCTCGGCATCCAAATCTGCCTCCACCACCGTGACCTGCGCCTCCGCCCCGGCGATGGCATCCTTCAGGTTTTTGCCCTCGGCGATCAGGGCGGCCCGCTCCGGCTCGGAAAGTTTTGCCTGCATTGCCTTGGCATTGTCGTTCCGCCTTTGCTGCAGGGCCTGCAGTTCCGTGAGCAGCGCCCCCCGCCGGTCAAAAAGAGATGCCACCTGGGCGGCGTCGCAGTGCATGTTGCGGTTGGCGATGTTCCGCTGCACCGCAGCAAGATTTTCTTTCACAAAACGATAGTCGAGCATAGGCACCTCATTCAATTTTTAATCGGAGCATCTCAAAAATCGAAATTTTTAACGACGCTTCCAATATAATACTAAAAGCAGCGAATAGCGTCAAGGGCAACCGCGCTGCCGGACAATTTCATATAATAATATGCCGCAGGCCACGGACACGTTCAGGCTTCCTATGCGGCCGGATGTGGGGATGGACACCAGGGTGTCGCAGCGGCGGGCCACCAGCCGGGAAATACCCGACCCTTCGCTGCCCAGGACCAAAACGGTGCGGCAGGCAAAGTCCGCGCGGTGGACGGGAATTGCCGGGGGGGACGGGTGGGCGCCGTAAACCCAGAAGCCCTTGTCTTTCAGGCGGAGAATGGCGGCGGACAGGTTTTCTTCCGCGCAAAAGGGCACCCAGGCGCCGGCACCGGCACTGGAACGGCGGATCAGGGCGTCGTCACCCTGGGGGACGGCGCTCCGGCGCGGGGGGGCGATTACCAAAGACACACCGAACTGGTCGCAGCTGCGGAGAATGGCCCCCAGGTTGTGCGGGTTTGTGATGCTGTCCAGTACCACCACCAAGGCACCTTCTTCCGGAGCCAGGTGGGACAAAAAGCCCCCCAGGGACACCGCGGCGGGTGAACCGGGCGGCCCGTCACCGACGGTATCCATCAGCAGCACCAGGCCTCGGTGGTCCCGGGCCGCCGGCGGGAGACTCGCTACCAATGCGTCCAGGTCGGCGGGAGGGGCTTGCTCGCAGGGTACACCCAGGATACGGGCGGCTTCCAGAATTGCCCGAACCCGGGGCCCCACACGGGCGTAGAGCAGCTTCGCGCCGGAGGGCGTAAGACCGCCCTGGAGACATTCGGCGATGGCGTGGAAGCCCGTCAGCGGCCACAGCATTGTTTATATTTTTTACCGGAACCGCAGGGACAGGGTTCGTTTCGACCGATCTTGCGGCCCTCCCGGTGGGTGGTCATGGCGCGCACGTCGCCGTCGCTGTAGACCCAGCGTCCGTCGACTTTTTTGAACCGGGCGGTCTCGTGGTGCAGTTCCCGGAGACCCTTCCGGGTGTAGTCCGCTTCAAATTCCACGGTGCCTTCGGTATCGCCGGGTCCGCCCTTTTCCGTGCGGATCACGGTGAGGCCATTCCATACCGAGCCGCTGCTCCAGGAACGGGTGCCCTCGGGGTCGATGTTGTCTTTTTCCTGCTTCTCAAAGGAGGTCAGGATGAAATCCACATGTTCCGTGGCATAGGCGGCGTAGCGAGCCCGCATAAGAGCTTCGGCAGTGGGGGCGATTTTTGTGCCCAGGATGATCGGTTCGCAACACTCCGTGAAGGTCTTGCCTGAACCGCAGGGGCAGGATGGGTATTCTTTGTTCATGCTGTTAGTATAGCATACAAATGAGCAAGTAGCAATGAGGAATGAAGGAATGAAGGAGCAAAGATGTCGGAATCGATTACAACGGCGCCGTAATCGATAACTACGATGTCGTAATCGATTACAACGGACGGGTAAAGGTTAGAAAAAGCTGCCCTGCGGCGGCTTCACAGTAGATGAAGGAGGCTTGTATGGCAAGCAAAAATTGGCTGCCCCGGAAGGTGCAGGATTTGGTAGTCTTGATGAAAATCTGGCTCGTGATACTGGGGGATGCGGCAAAATGCGCCCTCTTCGGCTGGGATGCCGCCGAGTGCGCGGCGGTGATCTCCCTGATCACGGAATTTCTGGATGCCCTGGAGGCGTACGAGCTGGACGATTCGTCCAGAAACCTGCTCCTCAAGGACGAGGCGCTGGAGGCGGCGAGGGCATCCATGCAGGATTTTGCCAACAGCTCCGTGCGGTTCAACAAAAAGATGGGCGAGGCCGACAGGCAGGATCTGGGCGTCCACACCCGGGACCCGCACAATACGCCAAGACCTAAGCCCACCGACTACGTGGACTTCGACCTGTCCGTGAACGCCCACAGCCACGAGGTAACGGGGAAGTACCGCATCGAGGGCAGCACAAGCCGCGGGAAGGGAGCCTATCACGGCGTGGAAATCCGCTACTGGATACTGCCCCTGGACGCCCCCCCGCCGGAAAGCGCCAGAACGGAAGGCTGGCACAGCGTGGCGGACACAGCCTCCCCCTGGAAGCACACCTTCGACAACGCCAGCGAAATCGGCAAGCGCCTCTACGTGGCCATGTGCTGGGAAAACAACGCCACCGACACCGAGGACGACAAGGGACCCTGGAGCGCCATCGAGAGCGTGATTATCCCGTGAGTAAAAACCGCCCTCCCTGGCGGTTTTTACTCCACGAGTTTGCTTCGCAAACTCGGATTGCTTTTTGTGGCCGCCCTCCGTGGCGGCGGCTTTGCGTGAGGAATTGGGGAAAGATGTTACTTGAAGGGTTCTACAAGGAGTCCCGGATATGATGCTGATAAGAGATGGAGGTCATTACTGATGAGCGTAGCTTTTGCCAGAACAGCGGTCGCGGCGATAACGGAGTCGGGGAGTTTGCGGTTAATGCGGCTACGAAGCCGGATTGTTTCTTTAACAACCCGGCGGGAAAGACCGATGACTTTGCACTTTGAGAGAAAATCAGAGAGAAAACGCTTCTCTTCAGAGGCAAGAGCCGGCTTGGATAGCACCTCCATCTTGGTGACAATGCTCACGATCCATTTGTCCCTGCT